>NZ_JAUOPW010000038.1:0-26802 GCF_030547795.1 Colwellia sp. 5_MG-2023
ATGACACCCAAACCAAAATTTAGTGAATGATGAGCTTAATAAATATCAATCATGAATATGGAATTAAATTGAGAAGTTGTCAGTAATGAAGATTAGAACTTGCGACTGAACTTGATGACACCCAAACCAATTTTGGTTAGATATGGGAAATAATATTTTTGAAAAGTGGTCGGTGATGCAAGATTCGAACTTGCGACCCCTTGGACCCAAACCAAGTGCGCTACCAAGCTGCGCTAATCACCGATTTTCAAATTCTTTGACTAAGGAGCTCAAAGTAAAGATGGGGTGGCTAAAGGGACTTGAACCCTCGACAACCGGAATCACAATCCGGGGCTCTACCAACTGAGCTATAGCCACCATTATATCTTTTCTATCTACTTTTAGTATGGCACGCCCTGCAGGATTCGAACCTGCGACCCACGCCTTAGAAGGGCGTTGCTCTATCCAGCTGAGCTAAGGGCGCACATTAACCTACAAAAGCATTATAACTTATTCACTGAATAAGTTATGCCTGGCGATTTATAATAAAATTCATGACTAAATGAACTTAATAAACACCAAAGCTAACACTTCATCTTTTAAATAATTTTTTAAAGAAATTAGTAAGAAAAAGTGGTCGGTGATGCAAGATTCGAACTTGCGACCCCTTGGACCCAAACCAAGTGCGCTACCAAGCTGCGCTAATCACCGACATTTGTTTAAAACAAACTAAAACATTAGCTGTCTTCAACGGGTGCGGATATTACCGATTTGCGCGTGCTCAGTCAAACTATTTTTATAAATAAATACCTGTTCGTTCACTTTTAATGCAACTTGCTTAATTAGTATCAAATACCTTATATATACAAGACAACACTAAGAATTAAGCATTATCAGTACGGGATGCCACTATTCAAACTTTTCTTATGAAATTATTCTCACTCTTAACTATAACTAGCGTAGGGTTTATGGCAAAATAACCTCAATTTTACAGCTCATTTATCTCATTAATTTATTTAAGGTTACAGTTAAGTATTATGACGGCATCATTAATTGACGGCAAAGTTATTGCCAAAAAAGTTCGCGACTCTATTAAAGAAAAAGTTAGCCTACGTAAAAATAAAGGTCAAAGAGCTCCAGGACTAGCAGTTATTTTAGTAGGTTGCGATGCAGCTTCTCAGGTTTATGTAGGTAGTAAACGTAAAGCTTGTGAGGAAGTTGGTTTTGTATCTCGTTCTTATGATTTAGCTGCCACCACTTCACAGGATGAGTTATACCAATTAATTAATGAACTAAATAACGACAATACTATTGACGGAATTTTAGTTCAGCTTCCCTTACCAGAAGGGTTAGATGCTAACTTGATTATTGAACACATCCACCCTGAAAAAGATGTAGATGGTTTTCATCCCTCTAACGTGGGTAAGCTTGCTTTACGTCAACCTGGCCTTCGCCCTTGTACACCAAAAGGAATTATGAAACTCATTGAGTCCACAGGTATTCAACCACATGGCTTAGATGCTTTAGTTGTTGGTGCTTCAAATATTGTGGGTAGACCAATGATGTTAGAGTTATTACTAGCAGGTTGTACCGTTACCACGACCCATAGATTTACTAAAGATCTAGAAGGTAAAGTGAGAAACGCTGACTTAATTGTCGTCGCAGTTGGAAAACCTGCTTTCATTCCTGGCGAATGGATTAAAGACGGTGCAGTCGTTATTGATGTAGGTATTAACCGCTTAGAGTCAGGTAAGCTTGTCGGTGATGTTGAATTTGATGTAGCTAAAGAAAAAGCCAGCTTTATTACACCAGTACCTGGCGGCGTTGGCCCGATGACAGTTGCTTGCTTAATTGAAAATACATACATTGCTTGTGAGCAATTCGGTAAATAATACGTATTTTTTATTTTTGAAGTCTAGCTAAAAGAGTGTACAAATTTGTTGCACACTCTCGTTCATAGTTAATGATACTGCTTGCTAATTAACGAGCACTAGACTTAATAAAAATTAGTATCTAACTATTTTTGCGCCATGTTGTTTTACCAGCACTATCTTCCAGTATAATATTCATCGCATTTAACTTATCACGAGCTTCATCAGCAAGCGCCCAATCTTTATCTATTCGTGCTTGATTACGTTGCACGATAAGCGCTTCAATTTCAGCGACGTCTTCATTCGCATTTTGCCCTTGTAAAAAACTTTCTGGCGCTAATTGTAATAAACCAATAACACCACCTAACGTTTTTAATGTTGCCGCTAATTTTTTAGCTTGTTCAATATTGTTACTTTTTACGACATTTAATTCTTTAGCAATTTCAAAGAGTACTGCTAATGCCTGCGGCGTATTAAAATCATCATCCATAGCCTGACAAAACTGTTTAACATAAGTAGAAGATTTATCTAAAATAAAATCATCACTAATATCAACGTCTCTTAAGGCCGTATAAATACGCTCTAATGAAGCTCTTGCTTGATTCAAATTATCAGTCGAGTAGTTTAGTTGACTACGATAATGCCCTGTTGTTAAGAAAAACCTAACCGTTTCAGCATCATATTGAGCAAGCACATCACGAATAGTGAAGAAGTTGCCTAAAGATTTTGACATTTTTTCCTGATCCACTTGTACCATCCCTGTATGCATCCAATAATTTACATAAGGTGTTTCAAGTGCACAACAACTTTGGGCAATTTCATTTTCATGATGAGGGAATTGTAAATCTGAGCCACCACCATGAATATCAAAATGATGACCTAACTCTTTTGCATTCATCGCTGAACATTCTATATGCCAACCAGGTCTACCCTCACCCCACGGTGATGACCAACTAGGCTCGCCGGGTTTAGCCGACTTCCATAAAACAAAATCTAATGGGTTGTTTTTGGATTGATCGACATCAACTCTTGAACCTGATTGTAACTGCTCTAAATCTTGTCCACTTAATTTGCCATAATCAGCGTAGCTAGAAACGTCAAATAACACATCACCTTTACCTGTATTATTGGTATCACTACTGTCTTTTTCACCCGCAATATAAGCATGCTTTTTCGCGATCAACGTTTCGATCATAGCAATAATTTCATTCATATGAGTCGTTACACGCGGCTCAATATCTGGACGAGCTATATTTAATGCATCAAAATCTTCATGCATATAAGCAATGGTACGCTCAGTAAGTTGCTCAGTTGTTTCATTATTTTGTGCAGCACGATTAATTATTTTATCTTCAACATCAGTAATGTTGCGTACATAATTCACATCATAACCAGAAAATCGCATATAACGCGCTATATTGTCGAAACTGATGTATGTACGTCCATGACCAATATGGCACAAATCATAAACAGTACAACCACAAACATACAATCCTACTTTACCTGGGTTAATCGGGGTAAAAGCTTCCTTTTTACGAGTTAAAGTATTGTATATCTGTAACATGAGGGTTTACGACTCCAGTAAATAAAATAATAATGTACTACATTGAAAATGGATTGTACCCCAAGCGTGTTATCGAATCACCATGCCAGATGCACTTTATATCAATTAATATCCAAGTAAATTAAATATATTAAAACCTCTATTTTTAATTCCGCGAATGATCGCGTACAATTCCGTTAAATTTTACCTTGTAGAAGAGAACGATATGATTATATTCAAAACAAGCCTTGGCGATATTAAAATTGAATTAGATTTTGAGAAAGCACCAATTACTGCAAAAAACTTTCAACAATACGTTGAAGAAGGTCATTACAATGGCACTATCTTTCACCGTGTAATTAAAGGTTTTATGGCACAAGGTGGTGGTTTTGCACCAGGCTTAGAAGAAAAAGAAACACGCGCGAGCATTAAAAATGAAGCCAACAATGGTGTAAGTAACAAGCGTGGCACATTAGCAATGGCACGTACTCAAGAGCCTCATTCAGCTTCAGCACAATTTTTTATTAACTTAACTGACAATGACTTTTTAGATTTTAAAAATGAATCAGTACAGGGTTGGGGTTATTGTGTATTTGGTGAAGTTGTTGAAGGTATGGACGTGGTAGATAAAATGACTTTAGTACCAACAGGTAGTTTGCACGGTCATGGCGATGTGCCTAAAGAAGATATTGTTATTGAATCAGCAATTGTTGAGTAATTGTTAGCTGTAAATATTAACACTCAAAATTAGCACTCACTAATAGAAATAAGCACTAGAAGCAACTGCCAATGCCAAGTACAAATAACTCCGTAACATATTTCATTGCTGATTTACATTTAGCACAAAACAGACCTGATATTACCGCCTGTTTTTTACGCTTTTTGAAAAATGATGCAACACGAGCACAAACGCTTTATATTCTCGGTGACTTATTTGAAGCTTGGGTTGGTGATGATGATGACAGTGCTTATTTAGTCACAATAGCTAAAGCATTAACCACTCTATCAAACCTTGGTACCACTATTTATTATATTCATGGCAACCGAGACTTTTTACTAGGGGCTAGTTTTGCAAAAAAATCAGCCATGATATTACTACCTGAAGTTGAGTTAATCGACTTATACGGACAAAGCGTGGTCATTATGCATGGCGACACTCTATGCACACGTGATGTTGCTTACCAGCAATTTCGTAAAAAATCGCGTTCTTGGTGGTGGCAAACCATGATAAAAAGCTTACCACTATTTGTACGTAAAAAAATCGCTGCCGATTACCGGAAAAAAAGTGCAGCAGCTACATCAATAAAACCCCAAGATATTATGGATGTAACACCCTCGGAAGTGGTCAATTGTTTGGAAGCTCATCAAAGTCAATTATTGATTCATGGTCATACTCATAGACCTGCTGTACATGAGTTAACCGCCAATAACAAACCCGCAAAACGCATTGTACTAGGCGACTGGTATGAACAAGGAGCTTGGTTAAAAGTAACACCAAGCAATATGGAATTACTCAACTCCCCATTTAATCAAACAGATACGTCAGCATAAATTTATACTGACATCCCTAATTAATCTGAATTCATTGGGTTATAATATCTGTTATCAAAACTTATAAAAGGTTATAGCGCCATTGAATACCTAAGCTAACAATGGAGCTAACTTGTGATAATTCATTGCTTTCATCTCTCATCCATTCAGTACGTAATATAAAATCAGGATGAAATGCATAATGCCAACCAACACTTAGTCTGTTTGGTTCAAACCCATTATTACTTAAACCTACTTGCTCAATGAATGTCTCTGTTGTTTGAGAGAACTCATTATCAACACTTAAAATTTCATATTCAAGGTGAAGACTGTGCTTTTCTCTCTCTACAAAAGCGGCTAAACGATATGAACTTTGAACTGCATCCATGTAGGCACTTTGTGTTGTCGTTGAGATTTGACCATCTATTTGTGCTTGAATCCATTCAAACTCACCATGAAAACGCCATTGCTCATAATCCCACGTTCCATCAAGATATATACCTGTACTCAAGGTATCCCCCGTAAAAAATGATTGAACTACATTGTCTACCGATACACCATGGCTATGGCCTTCACTATAACGTACATCTTCCCTTTGCTCTGCTTTAGCATACATTACCCAAAGTTTAGCTATCGACTGAAAAGATTGTGACTGAAAAGTCAAATGGCTAAATGCCGATATACTGCCATCACCAGAAGTTGCAGGAAAATTATCACCACTAAATAACTCTATACCTAACTTATAACTTGAATTTAACTGATCAATTGAATTCATTAACGCAAATCGCGCGCCTATATCGGTAAAATGACGGCCAAATAATATATCTGCAGATAATGGTGCCTGACTAAAAATATCTATAGATGAATGATAATTAATGGTATCTGTTACTTCGGTTGAAATCTTCCCTGCTTCAATTTGAAACATTTGCTGTGCAAATTGAAACTCAGTACCAAACCAAAGATTTTCTAATTCAAGACTATTTTCACCGCTGTGACTATGTGCACTTAATTTAGCGGCAACATAGTATTCTTTATTTAGGTTCATGTACCCCTGCAGTTGTGCATCATCTAAGCTTGCACCGTCTTCTGCAGGTACCGCTTCACCACCAACTAAAAAACCTTGCGGTTGCCATATTTCACCGCTCTCTACTATTTGGTTGTTACGGTAAGTTATAGCAGCCAAAACTTTAATTGAGTCCTTCTCAGACAAAGAAACTTTTTGGTGAGCCATTACTGGTTGATAAACAATAGAAAGTAAAGATAATAGCCATATTGGCTTAATACGCTTAAGCATTAATTTTCCTCATGCGGATTCGAAAATTTTTCGTTATTAATAAAATCATAATCAGAAAGTGACTCTAAAAAAGAGACTACAGCGTCAATTTCTTCATCTGTAGCCGAAAAGCCAAGTATCAGTGCTGATTTATAAGGGCTATTTTTTCCATCCCCCGCGTTAACACCATATTCTGTCAATGTTCCACCTCTGGCATAATGCTCAACAACCTCGCGTAAAGTACCGATACTGCCATCGTGCATATAAGGTGCTGTAAACTCTATATTTCGTAATGACGGTGGTCTAAATTTACCTTTGTCTGTCGGATCAGACGATAAATCAAAGATTCCCTGATCTTCTAAGGGATAGCTTCCATCAGAATTTACGTTGTACAAACCGTTATTAAAAAATGGAAATAAAAGTGCATCATTCAACGTATTGGCATCTTTATATGACACAGTAAAGTTAATACCAGTATGACAGTGAAAACACTCAAATTTTTCACCATTAAATAAACTAAAACCTTGTTTTTGCTGGGCGGTTAATGCTTCTTTATCACCTAATAAATATTCATCGTAAGGACTCTTAGCACTGATCATCGTTCGCACAAAGCTTGCCAATGAAAAAATAACTTTATTCATGGTTGCGCCTGAATCACTATCAGGAAAAGCAGCTTCAAACATCTCTTGATACTTCTCATCGTTATTAAAACGGCTTAATACGGTATCAAGTTCAGCATCAGTAACCCCTAATTCAATAGGATCATCGGCACGAATTGGTACATTTAATTGATCTTCTAACTCAAAAAAAGTGTCATTACTCCAAGTAAACGTTGCGTTATATGCCACGTTACTTAACCCTTGGCTGTTACGTACTAAAGCATGCCCTGTTGAGCCTATTGGTGTACTAATGCCATCGGCAAAGGCATCAGACTGAAAGTGACACGAACCACAAGATTGAGTTTGGTTAGCGGATAGCTGTTTATCGTAAAATAAAAAACGCCCCAGCGTTATTTTTTCCTTGGTGAGCGGATTAAACTCAGGAATAGCCGGTAAAGGCATATGATCGGGTAAGTCTAATAATGTACGTAAATCCTGTTCTGTTTCAGTTGAAGTAACTGTTGTCGTAGAAGATACATTACAACCAGAAACAAAAAGCATCACGAATAATGACAGCGGTAAAAACATGAAACTCAATGAAGAATCAACTTCACTGAGTTTAGGCAACGTTAACCGACCTAGAGATCTAAATAGCATTTACTTATTCTTTAATAAATACAAGATTTGCATCAGCATCAGCACTACCATCAGTAATGTCTAAACCAAAATTTTCAAAAAGAGCAGTACAATCTGTTTGCGTAGGGTTAGAATGACAAGATACTGTAGGAGTTACTTCATCACCTGTTGCGGAAAATTGAACATTATTTAACATTGCATCAATATCAAGTACAACAACGTCGTTAACAGGATTAAAGTTATCAAGAGTCACTTTCGGCGTATTCACGAAATCACAAGTATCTTTCTCTTCTAAAGCAAGCAAACCATCACCGCCACAATCTCGACTACCCAAATGTATAAGACCTTTACCCTCAACTTCTTCAGTATTTTCAATCGTAAAATTCATCACAAAATGACGGTACCCACTTGCCCAAGACCAATATAATTCATTTAATGGTGTTGGCGCATCTTCTTGCGTGTTGGTCGCAATAACATCTTTCATAACCGCTTGTGGTACACCGACATCAAAACTAACGCTATTGACAGTACCAGTGCCACCAATAATCGTTCCACTAATAGCGGTATTTGTTCGCTCTGTACCACCTAAAGCATCATCTGTACACGCACCAGCAGTGTTGCTAGTTAAATCGATTAAGCCAACGAATCCTTGTTCACTATGACGTTGAAAGTCATTAGCATCTAACTCAACACTAATCTCTTCATTATTTTCATTATAGAATTTAAGGTTACTTATATAAAAGCGTAAATCACTTACAGAAATAGCATGTAATTCTTCAGTACCAAATTGGTTGTGGCTAGTATCACAAGCCACAGTTTCACCAGCACTTTTTGCTGTAAAATCAAGTGTAAAAGGTGTGTTTTCTTCCGTTGGCGTACCTGTATCGACAGTACTTTCACTACTAGAGCCACAACCAGCCAATAGCACTACTGATGCGAAGGTTAATGATAGAGGAGATTTAATACCAGAAATAAAGCGTGTAAACATTATCGTAAGTTCCATTATAATAAGAATTACGTCATTATAGATTCACAACCTTTAATAACAGAGTGACAAATTGTCGCACTTCTGAAGAAAGTTCTATTTTACAATAATGTAAGTTAAGTTATTGGCAGGTTTAATTATTAAATTACTCAAAGCAGGCGCTAAGAGAAAAATATTCTAAGGCAAAAATTCGATAAAATGATCGGTGTCAATCACTCAACGCAATTGATATCTTATTAGTTTTTTACAATCACTATTTTAATTTATCATGCTGTATTATAAATAGGCTTTTGTTAGGTATTTCAGTAAATTCAACAAGCTTAGTTTGGTTTTTTTCATAGCCTTTCGTTAAATAAACTACCCAATATTCTACGTGAGGTGACTCCCACTTTTTTATAAAAGCAACTCCGATTTCATCTTGCTCTTTATAGAAGTCAAGATCACCTAATAAATGTGTTCGATGAAGTTCCGATCTTTTAAAGGCATCCCAGACTTCTTCTGCATCAGAATAACCACCTGCAATAGCCTCTACTTGGTTGCTATTAAAATCATAACCGTAATAATATGGGAGTTTATAACCTACATTGCGTAAACGTGAATTTGGCCCCCCTTCAAGATTATGTACAACCAAACCTAATTCAGACATTTTTTTAGCTTTCGCTTCAGCCGCTTCAGTAAGCAAGCTATTACAACGGATAGATATTCGTTTTTGCTGATTATCACTTTTAATTAATTTAACTAAAGCTCTTGCTTCATTATTGTTACCACATTCATCAATTTCATTAGCTAAAACAAATACAGGAAAAAAAAGAAGTATAATTATAAAATGCAATTTTGACATAAAGCCCTAATAGTTTCTTATAGAGGCTTTTCAGTACTGTTAGCCCTATAATTTTTGTTTATTGTCATTTAATATTGCACAAATCAAAAAAATTAGATAGCTTAAAACAACATGAAAAACAATTACTTAAATTTTATTACTATTAATAGCGGGAATATTTACTTATGATTCTGCTCTAAAAGGACTTAGGTTTAGAGCAAACAAATTAAATTTGGCTTACCTGAATGAAATTTAAAATCTGTATCTGGTGATTGAATAAGTTCAGCTTCAATAACACCAAAAAAAGTAACTCGCTCTGTTATATCTACTTTGGAAATTTGCTCTGCTAGTGCTAAGTAGTCTTGATAATGACGTGCTTCAGAGCGAAGTAACGATAAATAAAATTTACCAATTTTTGAGTCTAAATACGGTGCTATTTTAGCAAAACGTTCACAAGATCTTGCTTCAATGTATGCACCAATAATTAACTTATCAATAAGCGCTTCTGGTTCATAGGTACGAACATTTTTAAGCATCCCCTTCGCATACCGTGATGCAGGTATTGGATCGTAAGGAATATTATTTTCTTCAATAATTTCTAATACTTGATAAAAGTGATGTAACTCTTCTCTTATTAATAAAACCATTTTATCAACCATATCTTGCCCGTATGAACAATCAGACTTAGCTTTAATCGACTTAGATAAAACATTCATCCCTTTGAGCGTTTCAGTGTTACCAATACGTTTATAGGCAAACTGTTCATAAGGTTTCATTAGATCAGTTAATTGCTCTGCACCTTCTGCTGTTAGTGCATAACGTTTAAGTAAAAATAATGCACTTTGAGCGGCTTTTAATTCACAGATAGATTATGCGTGCATATTGACTTATATAAAAAAGGTTAACCTAAAAGTTAACCTTTTTCAATCGTCTAAGCTGCCATTCTTACACTGACATTAGTAAGAAATTCGGTCAGACATTCTGGTGTTTCTGCATATTGAGATAGTTCAGAAATACAATTATCCTTGGTTAAGCTTAAGATAACCTTTCCCTTAGCACTAAAAAATGACGGGGTTTTACTTCCCCTATCCGTTTTGAGTTTTATTAAAAACATTCTTAAAAACTCAAGCTGCTGCTTCCCTCGCATAGCTAACGTTAAATTCTTAGTATTTAAGTTGTCCTGAGCATCTTTCAAAGCCACTGGACATAGAGAGAGCCCCTCATAGTCTTTAAATAAGTTTTCAGGAGAATCACCATAAGCTTTTTCAACCTTTTCGATTGAAATAGATACGAGTTCATCTATTTTAATATTCTGAATATTAAGAGTTCTTGGGGCTTGTTTACGGTATTCCATCAATCGGTGAGCTTTTGCCCAACAATTAAAAGGTAATACACAGCTATTGAACTCTTCTAACCTCGCATTAAATGCTTGAATACATTTTGTATAATCAACACTATGTTCATTAAACTCGGTTATATTAAACTCAGAAGACAGAATATCTTTAAATACTGGCTCAGAGACGTAATAGTTTTCAATTGAATAGCCACTCGTTACGTAAATTCGATCATTGTCAGGGTTTTCATACCAATCTTGATAGTCATGATCTATAAAACAGCAGTAATTAGACTCTTTATAAATAGGGTGTTTATTAATCACATCATATAAATCTGTAACTACTCTCCTCCCACCAGAGTTTATTCCTTGCCATCTTCCTTTACCTATGAAGTTATCTACTCTACTTGTGTAGTACTTTTCATCCTGTCCTTCAAACAAGCATATTAAATTATCTTTATTTTTGGAATATATTCGTGAGAACTCTAATAATTTTACAGAATACGAGCTCCCATGCTTCTGCATAGTTAAAACTCGATCCATTATAGTTCCTTGATGTAATGCCCTAAATCTACTGTATGTTCAGCCAATTCATTTTCAAATATGAATGGTGAATGCGTTGTAGTAAATAAATAAGCGCATTTACCAGAGTTCAAAATATCAGGCAACAGTGTTTTTTGCCATTCAATAGAAAGCGACAACTCTGGTTCATCAAAAAACAAGGCTAAATTATCTTCTCGTTTTAAATAAAGTCGAGCAAATAAAGATATAATTTGCTTTTCACCTGATGACAAGTTCTCTAAATCAACAGGCTTGCCATTTTTCCTTCTAACTATTTCGATAGTTACATCACTTTCGTTGTAATCAACTTTTTTATCTACAAGGTAGCGATTACAAACTTCACTAAAATCTTGAATTGCTTTATCGTTACTTTTTTGTTGAACATAAACTTTAACTAAGTTAGATATAAAATATACGAGAGGATCATGCCCGTTAAAGATCTCCTTTGAATCGACCAACTCTATTATTTTGTCTTTATAGGACTGTTCGATATTATTTCCTATTCTATCCAAAACAATTTTTAATGCGTCTGCATCTATACTTTGTTTTGAGTCTTCATCTATTTTAAACCCTTCTACCAGTTGGCTTAGCATCTCTCCATTTACTTTAGAAAACCATTGAACAGATGATGATTTTATTTCTTCAGTAATTTCATGAAACCTTCTACTGACATCTTTCATACCAAAATTGATTGAAAAGTCATCTGAAAAATCTTCTTCATCAAGCGAATTAAATTCCTCAAAATCTTGCTCAACTCTTCTATAAGTTGGTAGATAAACTATATTCAAATCAAAATTTTCTCTAATTTCAGATAATTTTTCACGACCAGAAACTAAATCTTGCACATCATCTTTTGACTTTTTAGTTAAGTCTCTAAGAACGCTCAACAGATGACCATGTGGTAAATCAGCCTTACGAACAAAATATTTATATAAAGCGCTTTTTTGAAATGATTTATGAGACATAGAAAAGTACTCTTCAACAAGTCTTACAGTCTTATCTTCCCCACATTTTCTAGATAAATAATCAAAAATACCTCTATCTCGTCCACCTCTTTCAAAATATTCAGAAGAAAACTTCAATTCAGAACTATCTATTTTAAATTTTTTGCCGTTAGAAAAATCAATTTCAATAGATTCATAATCAATTTCTCTAAGCTTACTGATATTCCCCGAAACAATAGCAAAAAGAGCATTAAGAACTGTCGTTTTACCGTATCCATTCTCTGCTACAAGTATTTTAACATTACTGTTAAAGTCGATTGTTACATCCCTTTCTCCGTAAAGGCTTTTAATTGCAAAACGTTCTATGATTGCTGCCACATCTATTCCTTATTTAATTTTTATTTTGGTATTCCACTATGAAATTTAAAATCTTTATCGTCAGATAAAATCAATTCAGCTTCTACCTTACCAAATAATTTTACTCTTTCCGAAATATCTTCATTAGCAACTTTTTGAGCAAGTGATAGATAATCTTCATAGTGTCTTGCTTCTGAGCGAAGTAGAGATATATAGAACTTATTTAGTTCGTCATCAAGGTATGGAGCTAATTTAGCAAAACGTTCACAAGAACGAGCTTCGATATAAGCCCCACAAATTAGCTTATCAATAAGTGTTTCTGGCTCATGAGTTTTAACATGTTTCATCATACCTTTGGCATAACGACCTGCACTGATATTCTCATATGGAATATTCCGAGCATTCATTATTTCTAATACTTGATAAAAATGATGTAACTCTTCTTTAATCAGCAATACCATTTTATCAATTAAGTCTTGCCCGATTGGGGAGTTGCTTTTTGGCACAATCGACTTTGAAAATTTCAACTTACTTGCCAAATTTTCAAGAGTTCCTTCTTTTTTATATATAAACTTTTCGTAAGGTTCTAACCAATTTAGAAGTTCTTGACCACTTTGTTTATCTACTGCATATTTACGGATCAGCCACATTCCTGTTTGAGCTGCTTTTAATTCACACACGAGATGATCCAATAAAATAACGGATAAGTTTTCAGGTTTAGCTGCTTTATCAATCCATTCTTGCGGTGTTTCACATTGCAGAAATGATTGAATAGGGCTTAATAGTTCTTCAATAGTCATAATAGATATTTAAAATTATTTATAACGTTATTTTAACCCTTTACACCAAGATTAAGCCATAAATAGATCAATAAGATATATTTTAATTCCTATGAATCATATTTATTAGGTTTAGGTTTGTTTTTTACTTTGGTTTTTGATGTCGATTCAATATTATTTTCTTGTTCAAGGAATTGTGGCTTTTCATATTCAGTATTAGAAACTAAGTTCCATACATTGTATCGATGAATCTGATACCTGTTCATATACACAAAAAATAAACTATCGTAAAACGAATAGCCTAATGTTAAATAACTAGCAAATCTATAATCTGATACATCTTCAAGATCAATATAACAATTAAGCTCTTTTCTTAACGTTTCAAACTGATATTTTTCTTTTTCAAAAGTAAACACTGAAACCGCTTCAATCAGTAACATTGGAGGACAATTGTTTTTAATAAAGTGAATAAGTTCATCACCGTAAACTTGAATAAAATATCCAAGTTCGTTTATTAAATCGGGTGATAATTTGCCATTTAAAAGTAACTTTTGGTAATTTATATCGAACACACGATTATTCAGTACATTATCGGTATGGCTAAGATACTGCTTATTTTTATTTAAAATTGTTGATTCTATTTTACTGATTAAGTTTTTTGTAAATTGTATTTTTTTTATTTTCATTGATACGTCCTTGTATATGTTCGTTTATGATCTCTTTTTAAATATGGTTGTTCGGCTGCGCCGGACACTTTTAATGGTTCGATTTCATAATTATTAGTGTCCAAGGCATTAATGATCTCTTTGTTTTCTTGATAAAAGCTATTTGTATATCGCTTCGCTCTACTGGTTTTTGTTTTATAGGTTAAATGGTTAATGTTTGTAGTTTTTAATACTGCTGCATTGAAGCTTTGTTTCAACAGTGATAAAACAGCCTTTTTTTGTATATCTTTGCAAACTGTCCCATCTATAACTTTCGAAACGACTAAGTTAATGTGTTGGTTTTCTTGATCGTGAAGATTGATAAAGCAACTTTTTGATAATGTTGTTTTAGGTAAGTTTAAGTAACTGGCAAGATCACAAAATACGGACATAGCAACTTGCTTCCACTGTTCATCGTTTAAATAAATATCAGGAGGTAATGAAAAGACAAAAGATTGAGCATAAGAGCTTATATCTCTCCCACCTTTTTTAGCTTTTTTTCTTTCCAAGTTACGCTCAGTAATCTGTCCTATACAATGATTTAGTAATTTTTTTATAGTGCTATGTATAGGGACAATTCGAGTCTTATCACGATGGTTTTTGTGTTTAGTTGAGACTAAGTAACTTAGGTAGTTGGTTAATCCCTTAGTTTGATCTTTTATTGGCTGAGTTATTACGACAAAGTTTTTCATGTATATTTTTATATTGTTCTGTTTTCTATTGAAGCATCAAAAAAATATAACTCAAGCCTATGGAGATAATTTTTCGTATAAACTTCGGATCAAATGCTACTCAAAAGTTATATTCCAGATAGGACAACCTCCACGAAAAACAAGTTTTTCAGGTTTTCCTCTGGGTTTAACTACGTTAAACAAATCAAAAAGGCATTGCCTTTTTATCAGAAACAATCACAGCGACTTGTCGCTGTAAAAAAAGTTATCTCTCATCATTGTAATTATAAAAAGATATGGTAATCGTATAAGTAAGAGATCTAACTCGGAGGATTACTTATGGATCAATTTACACAAAAAAAAACTAAACAAACTTTATCAAAATCATTTGCTCACACTAAGATTGATGAAAATGGAAAAGTTAAACAACATACTATTGAAGAGATTTTTAAAGCTATAAAAGCTTCTGAACCTGCCTATATCAAACAATACTTACAAGACCCTGACCTAATCTATTCAATCCCCAAAGGCGCGAGTAGAGTATTAACAGCCCTTTTTCAGCTTGTAGAGTTTAATGATAATTTTATTAACTTAAATGCTTCAATAAAACGTAAGATATGTAAAAAGTTAAATATCAAAATTGAATCACTTGATAATAGCTTGTCGGTTTTATCTAAAAATTATTTTTTACTAAGAATTGATACGGGGTTTTATCTTTTAAATCCGTATTATTTTGGTAAAGGCGATTGGGGTAATATGAAAACTATTAGAGAAAAAGTTACTTTAAAAGCATTAGATAATGGCAAAACAAGTTTTGAAATTGACCCTGACGATTTTCTATTATAAATACTAAGATAAGAACACTGTTTAAAATGGTTATATTTTCGGTGTTTTTTGTATTTAGAAGCTATTCAAAATATATAGTAAGCCTAATTATTTTGAATAGCTTTTGTCATTAAAATTAGCATTGCACTAATTCCTTAGGTTATTTCAACTAATATTAAAGTCTTTTATATTGACCGCAGTCGTAATAGTAAAACCCAGAAAAGTTTATAAAGTAAATACGTTCACCAGTTGCAGGATCTCGACCTACAACCTCTGCTACATATCCCTTATAAAACCTGAAACCACCTACTAAACAAGAATATTTGTTAACAACAAATGTATCCTTATTTAATCGTCTTGTATTAGCATTATCCCAGTCACTTCGAATATATTGAGTTTTAGGGTAAAACTGTAAAGGGGTTGGGCGAGAATAAAACTGAGCGGCTTGTTGTAATTGGTTTAAAAGTTGAATTAAAGCTTGTACTGATACTGTTTTGTTAGACATAAGTGTCTCCTTTATAAGTTATTAAACTCAAAGAAGACATTTTCTTCTAAGAGCGCTTGGGTTTTCTTTCTCTCTCTTTCATTTTTAAATTAAACATTTTATTTCCAAGTTTGTTTAAACCTACTAATTAAGGGGTTTACTTAGTAAGTGAAATTATATTACAACAACTAAAAATAAAAAGCAAGCTTTATCTTTATTAAGTAATTGATTATATTGATTAAGTTGATAAAATCAACTTAATCAATTTGAAGTTTATTGTTATGTTCCTTTGATCTTTTCACTCTTTAAAATAAGAGAAAGTGACTGAGAAGGTATGTCTACTCTATCTTTTAATCCTAAAACTGTTTTATACGATTTATCTTTTTGACTAAAGCCCTGATATTTCATTTTCCTACAATTTTGAAAACTGATTTCTTTATCTTTAATGACCATTTTTTGTTGAAGCCTTTGCAAGAGTAAATTAAGTTCTTTGGGGTTATCCCATAATTCTTTTTGTTTACCCTTATACTTTTTAAAATCAAAGTCGTTTGAATGACTAATCGCATTTTGTAACCGCACTATTTCGTTATTTAAGTTATTTTGTTCTGTTTGCACAGCCCCTAACTTACCTGATATCCAAGTAATATCATTTCCATCAGAAATTAATTTTTCATAGGCTTTTTCAAGCCCTTTTAACTCATCTGTTTTAGCTAAGTGATCTTGTTTTGTTTTTTCTAGTAATTCAACATCAGCTTTTTTGTTTGCATTATTAATAACCGTAGTTAATAACTCTCTTTTAACAACTAACATAAAATAATGATAAGCAACTTGGTATGGAAAAGTAGATTTCATATCGCACACATATTCCCCCCCTTTTCGTTGTTTACCACTACATCTTAAAACAGGAGCACTATTTTGTGTTTGTTGAATAGACATACCTTTTCCACAATGTCCGCATTGAACCAAGCCACTTAAAAACCATTTGCGATCAGGTTGAACGTTTTTGTGCAGTCTATTCTGGTGTATTGATCTAACATTAAAACAAAGTTCATCAGTAACAGCTGCATCATAAACCTTATTACCTCGCCATATACCTCGGACAGTATCACTTTTGATCCAATACATAACTGTCGTAGGGTTCATTCGTTGAACTTCCTCAACATTCGGATATTTGATCTGTAATTCTTGAATTATTCGGTGCTGACCTAACCCGCCTTTATATAGATTAAATAAGTCATAAATTACAGTGTGCTTTTCATTTAATTTACCTTCTGGTGTTAACCAGAAAGCCCTACGCATCTTAGGTGTTATACCTTCTTTTGCATTGCTTTCACGTCTCACATAACTTGCTTTTACTTTTTCTGAACGCCATTCAGAGTCTTTGTAAGCCGATTCAATTTCAACAAGCAATTTTATCCGTTTAGACATATCATTCACGGATTCAGGTGGATAGTGTTGATTATCTCTGACGGTGACAACTGTAATGCCACCAGTCCATATTTTTCTTAAAAGCTCTTCTGTTTTTTCAATCGATTGACGTGATAGGCGGGAAAATTGTTCAACTAAGATTAATGAGCCTTTTTCAACAAGCCCCTGTTCGATTTGATCTACTAATACACCCAGAGAACCTTTTGATAGGTTATGTCCTTTGAATCCAGAAAGACCATCATCAACCAGTTTATCTTCTACGACAACATCGGGGTTGGTTTTTAACCAAGCTTCTTGGGAATCTGTTTGACGGAATAATGAACTATTCCCTTTTTGGGCATCAGAGCTGAACCTCTGATATAAATATGCTTTTCTAATTTTTGACATAACGACCTCACGTGTATTGATTAACTATAACCAATATGCACACATAGGTCTATTGCTCACAAATTAAATGATCCCGAAGAAGTATTGGTAAGTTTTCTGTTTTTTTTGCTTCTTCAACCCAAGACTCAGGAGTCTTACATTTTAAGAAAGCGTTAATTGGCGCTAATAATTCTTCGTACATTGTTTTTATAAGTTCAATATTATTGATAATTTAGAATAATTTTAACATGAAGTTTACTAAATATATTACTTTATTCTGCCGTCCTTAAATGAATACAGATAAACATTATAATTAATTTAACTTTTAATTAAACGATGACACTATTTTAAAAAGCAATAAATTGAGATACTAGTAGCACCTATACTCCGCAGGTTTTGATCATGACCCATAACTTTAAAGATAACGTCCCTGACAATAAAGAAGCAAAGAAGTTAATTGAGCAACATAATAAACTTGTTCATACCGATAATATTAAGGTTATCTCACATGTTCAACGTGAAGCTGATGATTGGGTTATTAATACGCTTATGTTGGAAGATATAAGTGTTGCTTTTAAATATAAACGAAAAAAATTATATAAAAGTTTAAAAGGGCAACGCGTAAATATTACTTACTACCCAGACAATGAAAATATCGCAGGTTTTGATATTGAAATAATGAAAATAGTTAGAATAAAGGTCGCCTAATGTGCATAAATAGAATTTAATGACGTACTCCCAATTCAAACTTACTTATATCCATACGTGATAAGTAAAATAGTTTTTACTTATATTCAATATAAAAAGTATTTATTTTCATCTTTTATTGTCTATTTACCGTTCAAACCTTGACGAATGGGCTGGCATCTTACATAAATAGGTTATCGACAATATAATTTTTTAATGTCGAATGTTTATTTAGTGAACAATAATAAATTTATATAAAATAGCTAAATAATTAATCGGGGACTGCAAGAGGAAGTTGTTATGATATTAAATCATATTTGGGGCTTATACACTCACCCAAAAGACGAATGGCAAACAATTGAAAAGCGCCACGAAAGTTTAACCTATAGCATGATACATATATTAGTAGTGGCACTCATCCCTACTATTTGTGGATACTATGCCGCTGCACATATCGGTTGGACAATCGGTGTTGGTGATCCAATAAAAATAAATCAAAGTAGCGCTCAATTAATGGCGGTAGCACTATATTGCGCTTTAATTGTTGGTGTATTAGCACTCGCCTACTTAATTCAATGGATGGCAAAAACCTTTGATGCAAAACCAAGTTTTGTACAATCATTAGAGCTTGCTGCATATACTTCAACACCTATGCTAATGGTTGGTATTGCTGCGTTGTACCCAGTACTTTGGTTTGTTGCATTAGCTGGAGTTGCCGCGGTATGTTATTCCATTTATTTATTATATTCAGGCGTACCTATTATGATGAATATTCCTGAAGAAAAAGGATTTATATATTCAAGCTCGGTAGTTACTTGTGGTCTAGTGCTACTCGTGGGAATTATGGCATTTAGTGCGGTATTATGGTCTATGGGATTTGGACCTGAATATATTTCTTAGCTAGTCATTTAAGAGTTACTAACAATAACAGCATAACGAGTAGCCAGTTGAAAATTAACCGCTACTCGTTACTTTATACTCTACAGTTTCTTTATCACTATTTAGATATAACGTAAAGTTACTCTGCACCTTCATTGTACATATCAATAACAGTATCAGCATTTTTATCTGATGCTTCTTTACTGCTATTATTTCTTTGTGCATCAAGTTTTTCTAAATAAGCATTATCTATATCGTTGGTCACATAGATACCATCGAATACAGAAGTATCAAAGCTCTTAATTTCAGGGTTCCCTGCTCTCACAGCAATAACTAAGTCTTCTATAGATTGGTAAATAAGTTTATCTGCACCAATTAATTCACAAACATCGTCAACGTCACGACCATGAGCAATCAATTCGTTAGCGCTTGGCATATCTATGCCGTAAACATTAGGAAAACGAACTTCAGGGGCAGCAGAAGCAAAATAAACTTTATTAGCGCCTGATGCGCGAGCCATTTCAATAATTTGTTCAGAGGTTGTGCCACGTACAACAGAGTCATCTACGAGTAAAACATTTTTACCTTTAAACTCTGCTCCAATTGCATTCAGCTTTTGACGAACAGACTTTTTGCGCTGCTCTTGTCCTGGCATGATAAAAGTACGGCCAATATAGCGGTTCTTAACAAAGCCTTGACGATAAGGTAAATTTAATTGTTTGGCGATTTGCAACGCAATATCACATGATGTTTCAGGAATAGGAATAACAACATCTATTTCAACATCATCCCATTCTTTGGCTATTTTTTCACCCAACTTCGTTCCCATTTCAACACGAGAGGCATAAACAGAAATTTTATCTATTGTTGAATCTGGGCGAGCAAAATAAACAAACTCAAAAATACACGGGCTGTAGTTAGGTTTATCAAAACATTGCTGGCTATGAATTTGACCATTTTCTGAGAAGAAGATGGCTTCACCTGGAGCAACATCACGAACAAACTCAAACGAACAAGCGTCAAGAGCAACCGTTTCAGACGCTATCATGTATTCGATACCATGTTCAGTTTCACGCTTACCAAAAACGAGTGGTCTGATACCATTTGGGTCACGAAACGCAACCATGCCATAACCAATAATTAAAGCGACAGTAGCATAAGCACCTCTAACACGTTTATGCACATTAGTTATAGCAGTAAAAATATCATCAGGTGTTAAGGATGCGCTCTCACTTTGCTGTAATTCATGGCCTAAAATATTTAACAGTAACTCTGAATCAGAAGTTGTATTTACGTGACGTCGAGCTTTAGTATTAAGCCAAGTTTTTAATTCATCTGCATTGGTTAGATTACCATTATGTGCTAAAGAGATACCATAAGGTGAATTAGCATAAAAAGGCTGAGCTTCTGAGGAACTAGAAGTACCTGCAGTTGGGTAACGAACATGGCCAATACCTATATTGCCTTGTAATCTAAGCATATGACGCGTATGAAAAACGTCTTTAACTAAACCATTACCTTTTCTTAAACGAAATGTATCGTCATGGATAGTAACAATACCGGCAGCATCTTGTCCTCGATGCTGTAACACTGTTAATCCGTCATACAAATATTGATTAACCGGGGTTTTACCGACAATACCAACAATACCACACATGAATTTTTCTCCGCTGGGAAATTAGCTAATAGTTTTATGAATTAACGTTATGTTAGAAAACTTGATGATTGTTTGAGATACTCAAAAAACCATTCAACAACCAACCTGAACTCAGGTATTAATTGTGAACTTTTCCACCACTCTGTTGTTGCTGCACCAGTGAAAGCATCCATAAAGAATAACACTGCACTGATAATTAACACGCCACGTAATGCACCAAATACAAGTCCGAGAACTCGATCGGTGCCAGATAATCCTGTCTTCCTTACTAACTGTCCAATAAGATAGTTAATTAAAGCGCCCAAGACTAAAGTAGTTATAAATAAAATCGCGATTGCGGCTGCATTTCGCAAAAATTGATCAGAGATATTAGTAAGAAGGTTAGCTAGATTGGCATAAAAGGTACTCGCAATAAAAAAAGCACCTATCCAAATAATTAACGATACAGCTTCTTTTGCAAAGCCTCGCACCAAGCTAATTAGTGTTGATATGCCTATTACGGCTAAAATGGCGTAATCTATCCAAACCATGGTTTAAGTTTCTCATTCATTAGAGGCGCGCATTCTATCAGAATCAAAAAACAAATGCCCAACCTTTTGGCTGTAATACCGTTATTAATTTGGGTAAAATCGAGAAACTTTACCCTGTACATTTGTTAATTTTTTTAATGCTGGAATTTTTTTAGTCAAAGATGCTTCTATCAGTTCAGGTCCTACAAAAACTTTTGTTAACGTGCCTTTTTTAGTTTGAATAGGCTTAGTAAAAACAGTATAACCATTACTTTTTAACTTGTTCACTAATTCTTCAACATTGCTTTTATTTCTAAAACTACCTAGTTGAATAACCCAAGCTTCTTTGTTAACGGCTTTAGCTGGGGTTTTTCCTAATACAGGTTTATCAATTGCTGAATTACTTTTTGTCTTCGAAGCACTATTCATTTCAATTTTTTTCGGCTTATTTGCCGGTGTTACTTTAGTAATTTGAGTGTCACTAAGCGCATTTTCACTTTTCTCATTATCTATTAATAATTGCTCATCTATAGCTTCTTCATTAGAGGTACTAGGTGCTTCTTGCTTTACTAATGCTTCATTTGGAAACGGCGCTTGGATTGTTTCCCCCTTAAAAGCAGGAGCTTGTGGAATTGTGTCGAAGTCGGCTTGACTAGACTGTTTTTTGCCATCAAGTATATCAGGTAAGAAAATAACGATTGCGGCAGCAACAATAATGGTACCAACAAGGCGATTTTGAAACGGTGTAGACAAACGATACTCCAAATAACTTAAGCTATAGTCTAAATTAAAAGCTGCCTAATTTCGGCAACCGTGTAGAAAGAGCCAAAAACAAGAATCAAGTCATTTGATTCACTTTTAAGATTAGCCATTTTAAATGCCTGAGTAATATTGTCAAAGCAATTGATAGAATTAGTAAAATGAGATAGCTCATTTACCATTTGTTCAGCGGTTGCTGCTCTTGGAACCGTTAATGGTGCTAAATACCATTCATCAACAACATCATTAAAAGGAGTTAAGGTATTAGCAATATCTTTATCTGCAAGCATAGCAACAACGGCAATAATACGTTGATATTGATTTTGAGCTTTAACTTGAGCTATTTTTTGTGCTAAATATCGACCTGCATGTGGGTTATGACCAACATCGAGCATAACATCACATTGCGCCACAAAAGTATTACTGATTACATCGCTACTTTCGGCTTTACCAACCTGCTGGCTTTTTAGATTAAATAGCTCTGTTCTTCCTGCTACTTGGGTATTTGAAATTAGGCTGTTAACTTTGTTAGTCGTTAACTGAACTCCAAGTTGCTTTAAGACCATTAATGCTGTGACAACATTATCTTGAGGAATATAAGTTGTGATAAGGTTATGCAAATTACATTCTATTTTTTGATTTTTTTCATCAACGTCAATAAACTGAAGTTGCCAACAGGGCTCGTCCTGATTATTAAAAACGCTGTTATTAACAATAAAAAAATCTTTATTACGTACTTTTATTTTTTTTAATGCTTGCTGTAAACCTTGTTCATCAGCGACTTCATTGACTTGCTTAGCATAATTTAATACAGATTGTGGTACATTAGGGTCACCAATAATTATATGCTGATTACCACGCATAATACCTGCTTTTTCAAAACCAATCGTTTCTCTATCGTTACCAAGAAAAGATTGATGATCAAGGTCAACGGTTGTGATAACAGCCACATCAGCATCAATGATATTGGTTGCATCAAGACGTCCGCCTAAGCCAACCTCTAATATAATAATGTCTGGTTTAACCTGCATCAGTACAAGAAATGCAGCTAAGGTTGTATACTCATAATAGCTTAGAGATATTTCTCCCCTTGCGAACTCTATTTTTTCAAACGCAGTAATAAGTGATTGATCATCGATGTCACTTTTATTAATACGTAACCGTTCATTAAATTTTTCAATATGTGGTGATGAGTATACAGCCACGGTTTGTAAACGAATATTATCTTTGGAATTATCGTTTTCGATGGTCTTCTCATCTACTTTTTCGGACCTAACTTCACCAAGTAGCGCATTTTCTAAAAAAGCACACGTAGTTCCTTTGCCATTAGTGCCAGCAACGGTAATTACACAAGCAAAACTAAAATCAATATTTAGTCTTGTAGCAACTTCGCTAATGCGAGATAGCCCAAGATCAATTTCAGTGCTATGGATGGTTTCTAAATAACAAAGCCACTCATTAAGATTAGAAAAATCTTTCGAGTGGCTTTCAGTTTGTTTCAACATATATTAATAGACTTTAGCTAATTTAAGATAATATTATAAAGGGCTAACTTGTCCTGTAAATTTGGCTAACATGCGAGCTAATGTTTCACGCATATTACGGCGATCAACAATCATATCAATAGCCCCTTTTTCTAATAAAAACTCACTGCGTTGAAAACCTTCTGGCAGTTTTTCACGAACGGTTTGTTCGATAACACGCGGGCCTGCAAAACCGATTAATGCTTTTGGCTCTGCAACATTGATGTCACCTAACATAGCTAAACTTGCAGAAACACCCCCCATAGTAGGGTCGGTTAATACAGAAACATAAGGTAAACCTTTTTCACTCATTTTAGCTAATGCTGCACTTGTTTTGGCCATTTGCATTAATGAAAATAATGCTTCTTGCATACGGGCACCGCCACTTGCTGAAAAACATATAAAAGGAAGGTTATGCTCTAAACAATATTCAACACCTTTAACGAAACGAGCACCAACAACGGAAGCCATAGAGCCACCTAAAAATGCAAATTCAAATGCAGCAACAACAACAGGCATACCATGAAGTTCACCTTTCATTACAACTAAAGCATCTTTTTCACCGGTATTTTTACGCGCGGCACTTAATCTATCTTTATAACGCTTTGAGTCTTTAAATTTTAAAATATCTTGTGCTTCAAACTCTTCACCTAGCTCTTGACGGTTATCTTGATCAAGAAAACTGTCGATGCGTTTACGCGCACTAATACGCATATGATGATCACACTTTGGACAAACAGATATTTGTCTATCTAGCTCAACTTTATACAGTACTGCATTACATGAAGAGCACTTACTCCAAACACCTTCAGGAATATTGCTTTTTTGGGTAGATTTTGCTTTTGGGAGAATTTTTTCAATCCAGCTCATAATTTTATTTTTGCCTATTGCAACGAATATAAATCAACTTTTTTACTGATAAACCTTCATAAAAAAGTTAAGTAGAATGTGATAACAAATATAACCAATAATTAGAACATACTTTATCCTATATGTTATATAAAAAACTGGTCTGTTTTGTTATTTAATAATGATAATTACAGTTTAATTTAAAAACAATGGTCCAAACGGTCTTTTAGGCAAGTCAAACTGCCCTGGATAATCAACCTCGACAAAGTATAAACCTTCTGGTGGTGCAGTTACACCTGCCATACAACGATTTTTAAGCTCCAATACTTCTTTAATCCAAATTGGCTTTTCTTGTGATTGCCCAACACGCATTAAACTACCAACCACATTACGCACCATATGGTGTAAAAAAGCATTCGCTTTTATATCAACGATGATATATTCACCTTGACGAGTTATTTCACAATGTTCAATAGTGCGAACTGGTGAGTGTGATTGACAGTGAACTGTTCGAAATGAAGTAAAGTCATGCTTACCAACGAGGAATTGTGCCCCCTCTTGCATGAGTTTTTCATCTAACCAATAATGGCAATGGCTAATACCGTAACTTAAAATAGCAGAGCGTAATTTATTATTATAAATAATATAACGATAGCGTCTCGCTGTAGCACTAAAGCGAGCATGAAAGTCATCACTAACAGCTTTAACCCAAGTGACTGCTATGTCTGTAGGTAAATGAGTATTGACCCCTAGAGTCCACGCAATATCCTTACGCTGCTTAGTAGTATCAAAATGGATAACTTGATTTGTCGCATTAACACCTGTATCGGTACGACCAGCACAAATAACTTCAATAGGCTCGTCTGCAATTTTAGATAATGCTTGTTCTACTTTTTGTTGTACGCTAATTACGCTTTTTTGCCGTTGCCAGCCACAATAATTTTTCCCATCGTATTCGATACCTAGTGCGTAACGCATGTAAACCTCTTAAGCCAACTGTGTATAACTCAAATTGGCGCATTATCCATTATTTTACTGCGCTATGCCAATATTGTTAGTAATTCGATTACGTTATATATCGTCTTAAGACTCGTTTAACAGTCTCTGTGCTTCTTCTTGCTGTTCAGCTGTACCCAATTTAATAACTTCTTTTAAAATAACTTGAGCATTATCTTCGTCTCCTATTTCAAGGTAAACTTTTGCTAAATCAAGTTTAGCGGCCATACCGCTCTCATCAATATCAACATCAATTAAGTTGACATCACGAGTAAATTCTGGAAATTCATTCAATCCAACATCTATATTGGCGTTTTCATAAGGTTCATCAAAATTGACTTCTCCTTGGCTATCAGAAAGTAATGAGTCAACAGAGACAAAATCACTTTCGTTGCTATCACTACTTGCAAAGTTTCCTGCCTCTGCACTATCTTTCGATGAAATGTCTTGAGAATTAAAGTTATCGAAATCTTCTAATGTTACTTTATCGCTATCATCAAGGTTTTCATTAAAATTAGCACCTTGATTGGCAATACTAGACTCTTCTTCGATATTTGCTAAAAGCTCATCAAAATTTAAATTATTTAACTCTTTAATATCATTAATTTCACTAGCTTCTGTTACTTTGCTACTACTATCTTCATCACTATCATTTAACAAATCTGCTAATACATTTTGATCTGAAAAATCAGGTGATAACTCAATAGCATGTTCGTTATCTTCCAATAATTCTTCAAGTGCTTGCTTATCGAAAGCACCTGAAACTAAATCATCGCCAATATCAAGTTTATCTTCAACAGGGCTTTCAGTTGACTGTTCCATGTCGGCAATTAGCTCATCAATGTCAAAGTCTTCATCATCAATTAACTCATCTTCAACTTCATTTTCCATTGGAGTTTCATTTGACTTCTCCAAGTCAGCAATTAGCTCATCGATGTCGAAGTCTTCATCATCAATTAACTCATCTTCAACTTCATTATCAACGCCACTATCGATTGAGCTATCACTTAGCTGTTCTTTGTCAGTTATTAGTTCATCGATATCCAGCTCGTCATCAGCGGTTAACTCATCTTCAACCTTATCATCAATGTCATTATCAACATCATTGTCGAGTGAGCTATCATTTGACTGTTCCATATCAGCAATTAGGTCATCGATATCAAGCTCGTCATCAGCGATTAACTCATCTTCAACCTTATCATCAACGTCATTATCAACATCATTGTCGAGTGAGCTATCATTTGACTGTTCCATA
>NZ_JAUOPW010000039.1:0-22290 GCF_030547795.1 Colwellia sp. 5_MG-2023
GCTTTAGCTTTTGCAACGGCAGCTGCAATCCGAGCTTTTTTATCATCAGCTTGGCTTGTTACTTGTTCTACCTGACTTTTATCTGAGTTAGGTAAAGGACTCTCTTGTTCGTTATTTTTTTTCGCTTTAGCTTTTGCAACGGCAGCTGCAATCCGAGCTTTTTTATCATCAGCTTGGCTTGTTACTTGTTCTACCTGACTGTTATCTGAGCTAGTTAAAGTATTCTCTTGCTCACTCTTTTTTTGCATCAGCTTTTTGGCTTTTGCTCTGGCAATTGCTGCTTGCACTTGTGACTTATCATTTTGCTCTTCAGTATCGGTACCAGGTGCATCATTATTACTTTCGATTGCTTGTTTTTTAGCTTTTACGCGAGCAAGTGCTGCGGCAACAGCTGAGCTTGCTGTCCCACCATCGGCGGTTTTCTTATTCATAGTAGCTTTACGAGCAGCAGCCGCTTTTTTATGCTTCTCTTCTCGTTCAGCTTTTTCTTTTTCTAAGCGGAGCTTTCGGGCTTCAAACCGGACTTTGGCTTTTTCTGCTTTTATATCAAGTTGCTGTTGCTGACGAATTTCAGCCTTAGCAACACGATAATATTGTACTAATGGAATTTGGCTAGGACAAACATAAGCACAGGCTCCACAATCAATGCAATCAAATAAATTTAATTTGAGTAGCTGTGGGTGATCTTTCGCTTTCGCACTCCATTGCATTTCTTGAGGTAATAACTGACTCGGACATACCTCTGCACATTGACCACAGCGAATGCATTCCACTTCATTTGAATTGTTATCAAAGGCGCTCGGCATTTCTTTTTTACTTGGCGCTAAAATGCAGTTGCTCGTTTTAACAATAGGTACTAGTTCATTTAATATGGTGAAACCCATTAATGGACCACCCATGATAACTGGAGGAGTTGAACTTGAACTTTCAGACGTAAATCCTGTTTGCTCGAGTAAATGTCGAACAGGTGTGCCAAGTAGTGCCCAAACATTTTGGGGATTACTAAGTGCTTGACCTGTGACAGTAACAACACGCCTAATTAGTGGAATATCATTAATTACAGCATCACTAATGGCAAAACATGTAGCAACATTTTGCACAATAATTCCTGAATGAATTGGTAAGGCACCGCTTTTAATCTCTTTTCCCGTTAATATTTTTATCAGCTGTTTTTCGCCGCCCGTAGGATATTTTGTAGGGAGTACACAAACTCTAATGTTATCAATATTTTTTGTTGCATACTCTAATGCTTTTATTGCTTTAGGTTTATTATCTTCAATACCAATTAATATAAGCGTTGGTTTAAGTAAGTGATCCAAAATCTTTATGCCGTCAACAATGGCTTCACTTTGTTCACACATTAATAAATCATCAGCGGTGATATAAGGCTCACATTCTGCAGCATTGATGATCAAAAAATTTATATCAGGTTTGGTGTTAATTTTTATATGGGTAGGAAAACCAGCTCCGCCCATGCCCGCTATACCAGCGTCTGCAATCTTGCTAATTATTTGTTGTGGACTTAGTTTGGTGAAATCCTGACAAATATTGCGTGGTTGCCAAGTATCTTCGAAATCAACATCAATAAATATACAAAGTTCGCTTAGAGCTGAGGGGTGCGCTATAACTGATTTTTTTATATCACTAATAATACCACTGGTTGGAGCATGTATTGGTACAGTCATCGGGTTAGTGCTTTTTGTTAGCGGCTGGCCCTTTAATACTTTATCACCAACGTTAACTAATAAATCCCCTGGGCCACCGATATGTTGCTGTAACGGCAATATTAATTGTTTCGGTAACGGTAGCTGTTTAATCGGCTTGTTTGAGGTTAGTATTTTTTGCTCAGGAGGATGAATGCCACCGTGAAAGTGCCAAAAATGGTGCTGATTGATGCGTTCGATTATAGTGTTCATAATATTTTCTAATCTATTTGTTTTACAGCAATTTTATTTAAGTCCCATTGCCAGTTTTGTATAGTTTCAGGAATAGGGCGCATTTCAATACAATCAACAGGACAAGGAGCGACGCATAAATCACAGCCAGTGCATTCGTCAACAAGTACAGTGTGCATTTGCTTCGCGGCTCCTAAAATAGCATCCACAGGGCAGGCTTGAATGCATTTTGTACAACCAATACAATCTTCTTCAATAATAAAGGCAACTGTAGGGCCCTTATCGGCTTCATGGTTTTCATCTAACGGTTCAACATCAACACCAAGTAAATCGGCAATTTTCTTTATGGTATCTTCACCACCTGGGGCGCATTTATTTATAGCTTCGCCATTGGCAACAGCTTCAGCATAAGGTTTACAGCCAGGATAACCACATTGTCCACATTGTGTTTGTGGCAATAGCGCATCAAGTTGTTCAACAATAGGGTCACCTTCAACATGAAAGCGCACAGACGCGTAACCTAAAATAGCCCCAAAAATTGCGGCGATAAGTCCTAAAACCAGTATAGCGATTAAAATATTCATTAATATGTCATTACCTTACATCTTAATTAGGCCAGAGAAGCCCATGAAAGCTAAAGACATTAAACCGGCAGTAATCATTGCTATTGCCGCGCCTTTAAAAGGAGTAGGCACATCAGCATTGACTAATTTTTCTCTCATTGCTGAAAACATGACTAATACTAAAGAAAAACCAGCAGCAGCACCGAAGCCATATATGATAGACTCAAAGAAATTATGCTCTAACCTTAGGTTTAATAAAGCAACACCTAGCACGGCACAGTTTGTGGTAATGAGTGGTAAAAAAATACCTAATAGTCGATAGAGACTCGTACTTGTTTTATGTACCACCACTTCAGTAAATTGCACAACAACAGCAATAACCAAAATAAAACTCATTGTTGTTAGGTATTCAAGGTTTAGTGGCGCTAAAATATAGGTGGTAACTAAATAACTTAGCAGAGACGCTAACGTCATTACAAAAGTAGTAGCGAATGACATACCTATAGCTGTCTCTGTACGAGAAGATACGCCCATAAAAGGGCATAAACCAAGGAATTGCACTAATACAAAGTTATTCACTAGTACCGTGCCAATAAGTAGCAGAATATAATCAGTCATTTGCTTTTTAGATCAGGATGTTAGTTTTATCATATAATTTACATTATCCTTTGTTTTAAGGTATATGACAACACTAGTCTCAATGGGGATATAGATATTTACAATATTGTTTTATATTTTTATTTTTCTGATGAAATACTCTCTAATAAACGACACCAGATAGTTAAGTAGCATTAATAGTATAGGTAGAATTAATGCTACTTAAAAAATAAAATTGTACTGTTATTATAAAGGTTTAGGCTTTCCTATGTAAAAACCCTGACAGCCATCAATTAACAATTTTTCTAAGGTATGTTTTTCTTCTTGGCTTTCAACACTTTCTGCTAAGACATTAATACTTAGCCTATGTGCTAAATCAACCATTAAACGTAAGAAATATTGGTTGTTTTTATCATCATCAATATCACGAGTATAAGAACTGTCCATTTTGATATAGTCAGGTGTTAAATCTCTAAAGAACTTAAACGATGTTAAACCAACACCAAAACGTTCAACAGTTACTTTTGCGCCAACGCGATGTAGCATATCAATTAAGCGTTTGCTTGTTTTAATATTTTGTTGTAAACCGTATTCAGTTATTTCAAAAACTAATTGTCGTGCTACTTTGCTTTCACGCAATAACCTACGTTCTAGCCAAACGATAAAATGCTCATCGCAGATACTACGTGCGCTTAGATTTATACCAAAACTATGTTCATACATATTTTTCTGGTTAATTTCATTGATAGTCGTCTCGATAATAAGTTTATCAATTGCTGTCATCTTATCGAGTTTCTCAGCCATAGCGAGAAAAGACGACGTTGGCAACATATCGTCATTTGAATTCAGAAAGCGAGCTAAAATTTCCCCGTATACCCTACTATTACGACCACTTGGTTGAATTGGCTGTACTAGAAGAGTTATACGTCGGTTCTCTATAACACTATCTATTTCTTGTCGCCAATTTTGATTACCATAGTTGACACTATTTTTTTGCAATAGATCGGTGTCAGTTTGTGAATACCAAGAATTTGGAGCTTGGGTTTGCGCAATGCTAACACTAGTATCTACTAAGGCAAGTAACTCACCTAAAGGTTTAGATTTATCAAATGAAACTAAGCCGGTATAGGCAACTGACTCTAGCTCAGAAGAAAGTTGATAAGCATTAAATAAAGCGGTGAGCTCTGTTGTGAAGCTTTCAGCTTCTTTTAATTTTATATTAGGTAATATGCAGGCAAAATCAGAGCTGTTTAATCGAAACAATTTTCCATCAGGATAAGGTGAAAGTGCTCTTTTAAGAAGATTAGCAACCTGGGCGATATAACTATCGCCTTCCTTATACCCATGAATTTGGTTAATTGTTTGTAATTCAGAGCAACGTGTTATAGATAAAACGCCAAATTTAACAGGGCTATCTTGCCTTATTTGATTTTCATAAAACTGAACAAAACGACTGCGGTTATCAAGTTTTGTTAAATGGTCAACATAGGCTGCTTGTTCGAGATGAGAAACGCTTTCTAATTGCTGAGCCATTAAAGATTTAATGTCAGCGATACCTTGTTTTAACTCAGGTATTTCTAACATTTTACTGTCTGAATCAATATTCTTCACATCATCGACAGAGTTGTTGTTGATTAAAGCGAAATCATTTTTTATTTGTTGACTAATAATATCAAACATTACTTTATGGCGTTTGGTGCTCATTGCAACAGCAAAAACCACTAATACTAATGATAAAGTGGTAGCTATGATGAGAAACACTAATACTAATGTTGATTCACTTTGAAAGTTAAGCTGATAATGAAGTGTGATCGGTAAAGGGCTTAATGTTATTTGTTTTATCTTAGGAGCAACAAATGGAATCATGAAACCTGTATTGTTACTACTAAAATCAGATAATTTGTCACCTGCTAAATTGGAAATAATTAAACTATTGTAATTTGATATTTTTGTTAGTTGTGTTGAAAGGTTTTGGGCTGCTTGTTGTTCATTATTAGTAAACTCAAATTGTTGAGTAAACGCCGTAATCATTTGAGCATGTTGATCGGTTTTACTTTCAAGTAGAGAAGAGAGCATGATGATAGAAACAGCGCTGATAGATATAATGAAAATTAGCGCTAAGCCAATATTTCTTAATAATAATTGTGCAAAGGTATACATATTAAGTTAAATTACTCCAGAAAATAGCAGCAAATAAAAACCTGCTTAGTTAATATTAAATTACGATAAATGGCTTTGTAGCGCTATTATTTTATTTATACTAACTTATTGTTATACGTATGTTAATTTTTTCTGTAAATTTACCTGCATTTTTAACTATAATTGTTAATCAGGCTTGCGCTTATGCTCTCGCCCTTATATAATCTGACCTGTTAATTTTATTGTTAAAGCAAAATTAACAGGTATCAAGATGTCACTGAAGAATTATTTACTGTTATGAAAGAAAATAATTTCTATTCTTGCTACTGATGTTCTTTTTTACACTCGCTTGTTAAAATATGAACATGGGGGTCAGTGATATAGGCCCCTTTTATGGGGTTTTTTTGTTTTTAGTGCTTAAGTTATATTGGTAACGTTAGTATTAAAAACAAAAATACACAGCAAAAACATGCTGGGCTATATGCCCTTTTTTTGTACCTTAAATTTTATTTAAGTAGTACTTAAATAAAAAACAGGAGAAAAATATTGGCTAAATTTGAACAAAAACTAACTGACATGCTTCGTCCCGCCGTGGAAGAAACAGGTAAAGAATTACTGGGTGTTGAATTTATCAGTGCAGGTAATAATTCAGTTTTACGTTTGTTTATTGATCATGAAAATGGCATCGATGTTGATGATTGCGCAGAAGTAAGTCGTCAGGTTGGCGCTATTTTAGATGTCGAAGATCCAATAAGTAGTGAATACAATTTAGAAGTTTCTTCACCAGGCATTGATAAACCATTATTTGACATGGCGCATTTTAAATCAGTGATTGGTGAAACAGTAAACATTAAATTATCTATGCCATTAAATGGCCGCCGAAAGTTTAAAGGTACTTTAGTTGCGATAGAAGATGACACCTTGATACTTGATGTTGATGGTAGTGATTATGAGCTTGTTTTTAAAAATGTTGATAAAGCTAATCTTGTCGCACGTTTATAAGAACTAAATTAAATAAAGAATTTTAAGTTTAATAAAGTAGCTGTTTTTATAAATAGTTACTTAAAAAATTAGGGCTAAAAGAGCATGAGTAAAGAGATATTACTGGTTGTTGATGCGGTATCAAATGAAAAAGCATTACCTAGAGAAAGTATTTTTGAGGCGATGGAAACCGCTTTAGAAACAGCAACCAAAAAAAAATATGAGGGTGATATTGTTGTACGTGTTGCTATTGACCGTATTTCAGGTGAATTTGATACATTCCGCCGTTGGTTAATCGTTGAAGATAGCGATGAAGCGATGGAAAATCCTTATGCAGAAATTAGTTTAGCAGCTGCTCAGTATGAAGATCCTGAGTTAAAAGTTGGTGATTATGTTGAAGATCAAATTGAATCAGTAAAATTTGATCGCGTTACTACGCAAACAGCTAAACAAGTTATTGTGCAAAAAATCCGTGAAGCAGAACGCGCATTGATTGTAGAAGCTTACCAAGAACAAGTTGGTGAGCTCGTTACAGGTGTTGTTAAAAAATCTAGTCGTGAAAGTGTCATTTTAGATTTAGGAAATAATGCTGAAGCGATTATTTATCGTGACGACATGTTACCACGTGAAAGCTTCCGTCCAGGTGACAGAGTACGTGGTTTATTATATGAAATAAAACCAGAAGCACGCGGCGCACAGTTATTCGTTAGTCGTACCAAACCGGAAATGTTAATTGAACTTTTCCGTGTTGAAGTACCAGAGATTGGCGAAGAAATGCTTGAAATTAAGGGCGCTGCTCGAGATCCTGGTTCACGTGCTAAAATTGCTGTGAAAAGTAACGATAAACGTATTGACCCTGTTGGTGCTTGTGTCGGTATGCGTGGTTCACGTGTTCAGGCTGTCTCAAGTGAGTTAGGTGGCGAGCGTGTGGATATCGTCTTGTACGATGACAACGTTGCTCAATATGTTATTAACGCTATGTCACCAGCTGAAGTTGCTTCAATTATTGTTGATGAAGACAAAGGCACAATGGATATTGCTGTTGAAGAAAGCAACTTAGCGATGGCTATTGGTCGTAGTGGTCAAAATATTCGTTTAGCAAGCCAATTAACTGGTTGGGAGCTTAACGTAATGACTGTTGCTGACATGAAAGAGAAGCATCAGGCAGAAAACGATAAAGTACTCAATTTGTTTATTGAGAAACTTGATTTAGATGAAGACTTTGCCACATTACTATCTGATGAAGGTTTTACTTCATTAGAAGAAATAGCTTATGTGCCTGTAGCAGAAATGTTAGAGATAGATGGGTTAACTGAAGAGATTATTGAAGAGCTTCGTGAGCGTGCTAAAGAAGCACTAACAACACAAGCCTTAGCAAGTGAAGAAACGTTAGAAGGTGCAGAGCCAGCCGCTGACTTACTTGCTCTAGAAGGTTTAGAACGTCATTTAGCTTTTGTATTAGCAAGTAGAGGTATTTGTACACTCGAAGACTTAGCTGAACAAGGTATTGATGAAATTAGCGATATAGAAGAATTAACTGAAACCAAAGCGGGTGAGCTAATAATGGCTGCACGTAATATTTGTTGGTTTAACGAAGAATAAATAACACCGGGAGAATAGTGTAAATGGCAGATATAACTGTAGCAGAACTTGCCAAAGAAATTGGTACACCGGTGGAGCGTCTAGTAAGCCAGTTGGCTGATTCTGGCGTATCGAAATCGGAAAATGATGTGATTTCGCAAGATGAAAAAGAATCATTATTAGGTTACTTAAAAAAGCAACATGGTGATGAGTCTGAAGCAAAACCGAATAAATTAACGCTAAATCGTAAAACTAAGTCTACCTTGACTATGGGACACGGCAGTAAAGCTAAATCAGTTAATGTAGAAGTACGTAAAAAACGTACCTATGTTAAACGTAGCGAAATTGAAGAACAAGAGTTAGCGGAAGCGGCGGCAAAAGAAGAAGCTGAAATTGCAGCAAAAGCGGAAGCTGAAGCTAAAGCAAAAGCTGAATTAGCGGCAAAAGAAGCTGAAAATGCTCGTGCAGTAGCGTTAGCAAAAGCAGAAGCTGAGGCTGAGCGTAAGGCTGCAGCGAAAGCTGAAGCGGCAGAAAAAGCTAAACAAGCAGCAGCTGAAAAGGCTAAAAACCCTGAGAAACCACCGGTTGCTAAAGTTGAAGAAACAGAAGAAGCTAAACAGCTTCGATTGATTCAAGAAAAAGAAGCTGCGGCTAAAATTGAAGCTGAAGCAAAAGAAGCTGCGGAAGCGGCTAGAAAGTTAGCAGAAGAAAATGAAGCTCGCTGGAAAGCACAGGAAGAAGAACGTAAAGCCAAAGAAAAAGAGGTTGTTCATGTAACTTCTTCTGTTTACGCTCAAGAAGCTGAAGATAAAGTTGATGCTGCTGATGAAGGCGCTGGTCGTCGTCGTAAGAAGAAAAAAGCGGCTCCAGATAGAAATGCTCGTGGTGCTCGTACAGGTAAAGGTCGTAAAGCAACATTATCTGCACCTCAAAGTTTGAAGCATGGTTTTACTAAGCCAGTTGAAACTAAAGTACAAGATATACGTATTGGTGAAACTATTTCAGTTGCTGAATTAGCTAACAAAATGGCGAAAAAAGGTGCTGAAGTTGTTAAAGCCATGTTTAAAATGGGTGCGATGGCAACAATAAACCAAGTAATTGACCAAGAAACAGCAGCATTAGTTGCCGAAGAAATGGGTTTTGATGTTGTTCTTGTTAAAGAGAATGCGTTAGAAGAAGCTGTATTAGCCGATCGTGCGCATACAGGTGAAGAGATTACACGTGCGCCAGTAGTAACTATCATGGGGCATGTTGACCATGGTAAAACATCATTACTTGATCACATTCGTGAAGCGAAAGTAGCAGCAGGTGAAGCTGGTGGTATTACGCAACATATCGGTGCTTATCATGTAGAAACTGGTCATGGTATGATTACGTTCTTAGATACTCCGGGTCATGCTGCCTTTACTGCAATGCGTTCTCGTGGTGCTAAAGCAACTGATATCGTTATTATTGTTGTTGCTGCGGATGATGGTGTTATGCCGCAAACGATTGAAGCAATTCAACATGCGAAAGCTTCTGAAGCGCCAATTATTATTGCCGTTAACAAAATGGATAAAGAAGGTGCTGATCCAGATCGTGTTAAAAGTGAATTATCACAACATGATGTACTTTCTGAAGAGTGGGGCGGTGATGTTCAATTCTGTCATGTTTCAGCGAAAACAGGCTTAGGTATTGACGAACTTCTTGATGCGATATTATTGCAATCTGAAGTATTAGAACTTACAGCTGTTGTTGATAAAATGGCAAATGGTGTTGTAGTTGAATCTAAACTTGATAAAGGTCGCGGCCCAGTAGCGACAATACTTATTCAAGAAGGTACATTAAACCAAGGTGATATCGTTCTTTGTGGATTAGAATATGGCCGAGTTCGTGCTATGCGTGATGAAAATGGCCGCAGTATTCAATCAGCAGGTCCATCAATACCCGTAGAAATACTTGGTTTAAGTGGTGTACCACAATCTGGTGATGAAGCTACTGTTGTTAAAGATGAGAAAAAAGCGAGAGAAGTTGCTTTATATCGTCAAGGTAAATTCCGCGATGTGAAGTTAGCACGTCAACAGAAAGCGAAACTTGAAAATATGTTTGCCAGCATGGCTGAAGGTGAAATTTCTGAAGTTAATGTTGTTATTAAGTCTGACGTTCAAGGTTCACTTGAAGCAATCAGTGAATCATTAACTAAGTTATCAACTGACGAAGTAAAAGTTAAAATTATTGGTTCAGGTGTTGGTGCTATTACTGAAACAGATGCAACATTAGCAGCGGCGTCAAATGCGATTGTTGTTGGTTTTAATGTTCGTGCTGATGCTTCAGCTCGTAAAGTTATTGAAACAGAAAATATTGATTTACGTTACTACAGTGTTATCTATTCATTGATTGATGAAGTTAAGCAAGCCATGAGTGGTATGCTTGCTCCTGAATTCAAACAAGAAATCATTGGTCTTGCTCAGGTACGTGATGTATTTAAGTCTCCTAAAATTGGTGCTATTGCCGGTTGTATGGTTACTGAAGGTACAATTAAACGTAGTGCGCCAATTCGTGTATTACGTGAAAACGTAGTTATTTACGAAGGTGAACTTGAATCATTACGTCGCTTTAAAGACGATGTTCAAGAAGTTCGTAATGGTACTGAATGTGGTATCGGTGTTAAGAACTACAACGATGTACGCGTAGGCGATCAGATTGAAGTATTTGAAACTGTAGAAGTTAAGAGATCATTATAATTATATCTCTTTCCTTGTAGGGTCAATGACAGTAACGGAAACACTGATTAAGTCATATTAGTGTAGTGTTTCTGCTATATATTTGAAACTACTCGTTTTGAGCTCATAGTTAAATGCTTCACAACAATAATAAAAAGGGGCTGATGTCCCTTTTTTGTTTTAGTTAAAAGAGAAATGTTATGGCTAGAGAATATGCCCGTACTGACCGTGTTGGTCAGCAAATCCAAAAAGAAATTGCAGTAATATTAATGCGCGAAATTAAAGATCCGCGTTTGAGTATGACTACAGTATCTGCGGTTGAAGTCACACGCGATTTAGCGTACGCAAAAGTATTTGTTACTTTTTTTAATGATAATGCCGAAGATATTAAAACATCACTTGAAGTGTTGGCTGAAGCTGAAGGTTATATTCGTTCATTATTAGGTAAACGTTTGCGCGCACGTATTATGCCACATTTACGTTTTGTCTATGATAGCTCAATGAGCGAAGGTGTTCGTATGAGTGCCTTGGTTGATCAAGCGGTTGCTAGCGATAGTCATGGCACTGTTGCTAATGATAGCCAGGTTGATGACAACATAGATGATAGTGAAAAGAGTGACTAAAGCATGGCAAAGCGTAGAAAAGGACGCCCTATTAATGGCGTTTTACTATTAGATAAACCTTATGAAATGTCGTCTAATCATGCCTTACAGGCGGTTAAACGAATTTACTTCGCTCAAAAAGCAGGGCACACCGGAGCATTAGATCCACTTGCAACAGGTATGTTACCAATATGTTTGGGTGAAGGGACTAAGTTTTCTCAGTTTTTATTAGATACAGATAAAACTTACCAAGTAACAGCTAAGTTAGGTATTCGTACTACTACCAGTGACGCTGGTGGTGAAGTTGTGAGTGAAAAAGCAGTAAATGTTTCTGCTGAGCAGCTTAAGGAAGCGCTAGATACTTTTCGTGGTACAACGAAACAGGTACCTTCTATGTATTCTGCACTTAAGTATCAAGGTCAGCCTTTGTATAAATATGCACGTGAAGGTATTGAAGTGCCAAGAGAAGCTCGTGATATTACTGTTTTTAATCTTGAGTTATTACGTTTTGAGCATGATGAAGTTGAATTGAATATTCATGTATCAAAAGGGACTTATATTAGAACGATTGTTGATGATTTAGGTGAGTTATTAGGCTGTGGAGCACATGTTGCACACCTTAGACGTTCTGCTGTCGGTAATTATCCTATAGAAAAAATGGTTACTTTACCTGAACTTGAAGCATTACTTGAAAAAGCCATCGCTGATGAAATAACACCTTCACAAGTGCTCGATCCACTATTGCTACCTATGAACAGTGCTGTAGATGGTATGCATTGTGTTTATGTTGATGATATGTCAGCTAATTTCTTACGACATGGTAATCCTGTTCAAGCTTTTAATGCACCAAGTGATGGTACGGTACAAGTTTATATTGGTGATGATGAGAATGATGCTGATGCAGAGTTTATTGGAGTAGGTTTCATCGATGATGATGGCTTGTTAGCACCAAAGCGTATAGTCGTTATTTAAAAACATTTATGCTAGCCCAAAAGGTGCTAATTATAATGAATACCGCTAATTCTTTAGGGTAACCATTAATTAGCACACTTTACTGCTTGCAATTTATTGATTGGCTGCTAGAATACGCGCTCTTTTGTTACCTCGGCTGAATTAGTGTTTGGCTTAGGTAGTATTTTAACTCTTTATCTATAGGCTTTTCTTATAGGTAATAATGAGTTCCACACTAAGGATTTATTATGTCTTTAAATGCTACACAAAAAGCAGCTATTGTTGCTGAATATGCTCAACAAGAAGGTGATACAGGTTCACCAGAAGTACAAGTTGCTTTGTTAACTACACAAATCAACCACTTACAAGGTCACTTCAAAGAGCACATCCATGATCATCATTCACGTCGTGGTTTATTACGTATGGTTGCACAACGTCGTAAATTACTTGATTACTTAAAAGGCAAAAACGTTGAACGTTATACTGCTTTAATTGGTAAATTAGGTCTACGTCGTTAATAGTTAGTTTTATACTGATTATTTAAAAAGGAGCTTTTTAGCTCCTTTTTTGTATTTTAAATTCTAATAAATATTTTATATATCAACAGCTTAACTTCTATATCGCACTTACTTAGCTCATTCTCTTTGAGTACGCTATTAGGATGTAAACCTTTCTATTAGCTTCATTGTTTTTCATCAAGAAAATACCTTTTTAAAAATCAAACAAGATTAACCCACTATTCTTACTAGCAAATAGTGCTCAGGTCAGTATAATATGCCTGCTTGATTTGTTCGCTGTTTAAGTTTTATGATAAATTTGAATAGTAACTATCAAGAAAATAATCAATCAAACTGTATAATTTTTTGTTCAACTTGACCGCAATTTAGCGCCTAAGTGAATAAATAATTGTACAGATTGATTAAGATAATCAATGCGTTATGCTGCTTTATTGCTAAAGTAAAACGTACAAAAAAATTAAGGAAACATAGTAAATGTTCAATCCAGTAACTAAAAAATTTCAATTCGGTAAACATACAGTAACATTAGAAACAGGTAACATCGCTCGTCAAGCATCAGCTGCTGTTATGGCTAGCATGGATGATACGTGTGTTCTTGTATCTGTTGTTGCAAAAAAAGAAGCTAAAGCAGGCCAAGATTTTTTCCCTTTAACAGTAAATTATCAAGAACGTACTTATGCTGCAGGTAAAATCCCTGGTAGTTTCTTCAAACGTGAAGGTCGCCCTTCAGAAGAAGAAACATTAATAGCACGTTTAATTGACCGTCCTATTCGTCCATTATTTCCTGAAGGTTTTACTAACGAAGTACAAGTCATAATTACTGTTGTTTCAGTTAACCCAGAAATAGCTCCTGATATTATTTCATTAATTGGTACTTCTGCAGCCTTAGCTATTGCAGGCGTTCCATTTAGTGGTCCTGTTGGTGCGGCACGTGTTGGTTATACTGATGGTCAATACATTCTTAACCCATTACAGTCTGAATTACCTACAAGTCAATTAGACTTAGTTGTTTCAGGTACAGACTCAGCGGTATTAATGGTTGAATCTGAAGCTGACGTATTATCAGAAGAAGTAATGCTTGGGGCTGTTGTCTATGGCCATGAGCAAATGCAAGTAGCAATTTCTGCTATTAAAGAATTTAAAACAGAAGTAAACACTCCTTCATGGGAATGGGTAGCTCCTGTTAAAAATGCTGAGTTAGTTGCAAAAATTGCTGAGTTAAGTGAAGCGCAACTTAATGAAGCGTACCAAATAACAGAAAAAGCAGTTCGTTATGAAAAAATTGCTGAAATACGCAATGATGTCGTTGAACAATTACTCGCTGCTGATGAAGAGCTTGATGTACAAGAAGCTAAAGATTTATTCCATGACTTAGAAAAAACTGTAGTACGTGGTCGCATTACTGATGGCAACCCTCGTATTGATGGTCGTGATCCTGAATCTATTCGTGCTTTAGATGTAATGACTGGCGTATTACCACGTACTCATGGCTCTGCTGTATTTACTCGTGGTGAAACTCAAGCTTTAGTTACTGCTACTTTAGGTACTCAACGTGATGCACAACGTATTGATAGTATTTTAGGTGAAAAGACTGATGCATTTATGCTTCATTATAACTTCCCTCCATACTGTGTTGGTGAAACTGGTTTTGTTGGTTCACCTAAGCGTCGTGAAATTGGCCATGGTCGTTTAGCAAAACGTGGCATGTTAGCGGTAATGCCTACTATTGAAGAATTCCCGTACGCTGTACGTGTTGTTTCTGAAATTACAGAGTCTAACGGTTCATCTTCAATGGCTTCTGTTTGTGGTACTTCACTTGCGCTTATGGATGCTGGTGTACCAATTAAAGCTTCTGTTGCCGGTATTGCAATGGGTCTAGTTAAAGAAGGCGAAAAATTTGTTGTTCTTTCTGATATTTTAGGTGATGAAGATCACTTAGGTGATATGGACTTTAAAGTTGCTGGTACTACAGGCGGTATTACTGCTTTACAAATGGATATCAAAATTGAAGGTATCACGCAAGAAATTATGCAAATTGCATTAAATCAAGCAAAAGCGGCACGTACTCATATTTTAGCAGTAATGGATGAAGCAATTGCTGGACACAGAAATGAAATTTCTGAATTTGCACCACGTATTCATACAATTAAAGTAAGCCAAGATAAAATTCGTGACATTATCGGTAAAGGTGGCGCAACTATTCGTCAACTTACAGAAGAAACAGGCACTACAATCGAAATTGATGATGATGGTACTGTGAAAATTGCTGCTACTTCTGGTGAGCAAGCAGATGATGCTATTAACCGCATTAAAGCGTTAACTGCTGAAATCGAAGTAGGTACACTGTATACGGGTAAAGTTGTACGAATCGTTGATTTTGGTGCGTTTGTTAATGTTTTACCAGGTAAAGATGGTTTAGTACATATTTCACAAATCTCAGAAGAGCGTGTTAGTAACGTAAGTGATGTATTATCTGAAGGTCAAGAAGTGAAAGTTAAAGTACTAGAAGTTGATCGTCAAGGTCGCGTACGTTTAAGTATTAAAGAAGCAATGGAAAAACCAGCAGAAGAAACTCCTGCTGCTGAGTAATTCTATTTATTAACTTAGACTATTTCACTTACAATTTAGTCTATTAAAAAGGAGCCTTTTGGCTCCTTTTTTGTTTCTAAATCAAGTACAATCATAATCACGCGATAATTTAATTTCTATTTCTAAGGCAAATTAGTGAATTTATCCTTTACTGAATTCAAGTCCAAACTATTAATATTGGCTATTGTTAGTTGCATGGTATTACTTACCCAAGGGTGTTCATCATTAGGTAACGCTAATAATTCCCTGAACTCCTCTTCGATAAATCAATTGGTAATTGCAGAGCCTTTGGCCATCAATTTTAAAAGTGAAATTGCTATTGCTCGTTTATCTGAGGTGCTTAACCGTGTAAAAATTACAGATGAACAAAAAGCACAAATTCATTATGATCGCGGTGTATTATTCGATAGTGTAGGTTTGCGCTCTTTAGCACGATTGGATTTTTCTCAGGCTTTACAACTAAAGCCTAACTTGATCGACGCTTATAACTTTTTGGGCATACACTTCACTCAGTTAAGAGAGTTTTCTCAAGCCTATGAACAGTTTGATTCTGTGTTAGAGCTGGCACCTGAACATGAATATGCACATTTAAACCGTGGTATTGCGCTTTATTATGGTGGTAGACCTAGTTTAGCTGCGCAAGACTTTACTGATTTTCATTATCAACAAAATGATGACCCTTATCGGTTGTTGTGGTTATATTTAGCTGAGCATAATGTAGATCCTGTATCAGCAAAATCAATGTTAAGAGAAAGATCAAGCTTAGTTGATGATAGAACATGGGCTAAACAAGTCATTCATTTATATTTAGGTGACATTAGTCAAGCGCAGTTCGTGAGTGAATTAACAAGGAATATTCAATCAAATAAAGCGTTAACTGATAGGTTATGTGAAGCTTACTTTTACTTGGGGAAATATAATCAAATTATGGGCTTTGATGGTGCTGCCGCTAACTTTTTTAAACTATCGTTAAGCACTAATGTTTATGAGTTTGTTGAGCACCGTTATGCCAAGCTTGAATTAGACTTGATGCGCTCTGCAAATTCAACAGCAGTAGAAGAAGATGAATTGTAAAATGATCTGAATGTAGACAATCTAATAAATTGAATTGATAAATGATAATCAAAAAAATTATGATGGGCTTGTTGATAATGCTGCTAAGTGGCTTATCGACTAGCTCATTTTTTTTAAATGATTATTTGACCAAAATTATTATTAAAAATGAACATACTGAGTCTCAATTAAATTTTGCTATTGCACATAATAATTTTTCAGCACTAAATTTTATGTGGAAAAACGCAATATTGCATAGTGAACAATGGCTTTATTATGGAAAAGAGGTAGCTAAAACCCAAGGTGAAGCGGCTTATCAGCTTGCCGTTTATTATCAAACCAAACCAGATCCTGAGCCTAAAAAAATGATATTTTGGTATGAAAATGCCATTAGACTTCAATATTCCAAGGCCTCAATAGCATTAGCGCAATACTATTTTCAACGCGATAAATTAGCGATGGCAACGCAAATCATTACGTTAGTACCTATTGAGGAGCTAACCAACTTAAAGGTAAGTGCGATTGTTTTGAAAATTAATATCGCGATTAACTTAGGGAATGTAGCTATTGTTAATAAGTTAATTGAGCAGTATATGGCGCTGTTACAAAAAACTGAAGCGGGACAGCTATTACTGGCTGATATTTATCGATATCAAGTATTATTTAGCGTTTCGCCAACTAGCCATGTAAAAATATTATCTCCCAGTTGCGATAATAGTATTCAATTGTTTGCGACTAATTTAAAACACTTAAAACGGCTTGAAAAAATCATTACCACTTTTAAAGAGCAAAGCTTAAGTCATGCTGTTTGTTTTACACCAATTCGTTATATACCAATAAATGAACTTGATTGTAATAATAATCCTAAAAGGGCTATTACTTGTAACGAAATACAATGGGAGTTAACTGCTAAAACTGTTAATACGCGTTATGTGGGGTTAATGCTACCAAAAGGTGGAGCTAATGTTCATTTGGGCATGCTATATTTTGATGCACAAGATAGTGTCGACGTCTTTGCGCATGAAATAAGTCATTTATTGGGGTTTGTTGACGAATACGCTTTGACACCTAAACATAGTATATGTCAGCAACCACAACAAGAGATATTTTCACAAAATATTTCCGTCTTAAATAATCGTTATCTGGGGGATCGAAAGGCGGTTCGCGTTAAGGTATTAAAGCAGTTAGCATGGGGGGAATACATTAATGATAACACACCTATTTTACAAGAGGTTGTAGGAGTAACTGGCGAGGAGCTTTGGCAGCTTGGAACCCCAAAAGAATTTTCTCATCAAATCGGCGTATTTCATGCTAAAACATGCGATAACTCATTAGCGAGCTATAATAACTTTAGCGCATTTAAGAGCGTTTCTCAGCGAACTAAATTACAATACTTTGCACTAAACTTCCCTGAAATTTATCGAAAACTCTTACAAGAAAAGTTAATGGAATATAGAATGCCTAGCTTTCATTATAATATTGCATTAGCTTATTTTAACCAATCAGCAACAAATAATAAGTTTATTGAACAAGCTCATTATTGGATGGAAAAGGCAAAAATTTGGAGTGATAATGTTGAGAAAAAAGGTGAGTTTTAAGATAAACCGACTATTTACTTAGTTTTTAGGCTATTACTTAAGCGGAGTTACTATCGGCTTTATAGATAATTTCGTTATATTATTTTCAACTGTAGTACTGTCGAGAGTATCACTGTGTTTAGAGGGAACTACCTCTATATTTTTTTTTATTGTTGCAGTAGGCCACATAGTATAATTTTGTATATTGCTAGCGGATGAAGCCGTATTGAACAAGTCATCGTTTAGATTTTTTTTTATTGGTTTTTTCTTCATCCTTAAAAACCACGAATATATCGTCATACATTTCTCCGTACAGCCCTATCAATATGCCGGCATTATATATTACTAATGCATAAATAGCCTGTGAAAATTAACTTTTGTCGTCGATAAGATAAGGTATAATCATGACAAAATTATTATCTGATTGCTTTTAGAGGCAGAAACCTAGCAATGAAAAATTTTGAGCCCGAGCAGTTTCGCCAACACTTTCCTCTTATTTATACGAATAAACACATAAACTCGGAAGGTGAATCACACCCATCAATTATTTATTTTGATAATGGCGCAACAACGCAAAAACCTAATACAGTGATTGAGTGTCTTCCTGCTTTTTATCAAAATATAAATGCTAATGTACATCGTGCCTCACATAAGTTGAGTGCGAAGGCAACTCTGGCGTTTGAACAAGCGAGAGAAACGGTTAAGACCTTTATTAATGCCAAAAGTAATAAAGAAGTTATTTGGACAAAAGGTACAACTGAAAGTATTAACTTACTAGCATCGAGTTTAGGCAGAAAAGTACTTGGTTTAGGTGATGAAATAATTTTAGCTGTGAGTGAACATCACGCGAATATTGTACCTTGGCAAATAATTGCTGAGCAAACAGGCGCATCAATAAAGGTTTTATCGCTTGATGCTGCAGGTAGGGTAGATCTTAATAAATTTGATAAATTGTTAACGAAACAAACGAAAATTGTTTGTTGTGCACATGTTTCTAACGTTATTGGTAAAATAAACCCAATAGCGGATATGATAACAAAAGCAAAAACTGTTGGTGCTATTACGGTTATAGATGGAGCACAAGCCATTGCTCATTTTCCCATTGATGTACAAGAATTAAATTGTGATTTTTATGTTTTTTCTGCGCATAAAATGTATGGTCCTACAGGTGTGGGAGTACTTTATGGTAAAGAAGCTTTGCTAGAGATGATGCCACCCTATCAGTCAGGCGGTGAAATGATCAAAAGCGTGAGTTTAGATAAACCAACTACTTTTAATTCACTGCCATTTAAGTTTGAAGCGGGGACGCCAAATATCGCCGGTGTTGTGGCTTTTGCAGAAGCTATTCATTTTATTAATCAATTCAATCATGATGACATCACTAAATATGAACAGCAATTAGCTCAGTATTGCTATCAAGCATTAAAACAAGTGCCCAGCGTTAAGTTCATTGTTGAAAATGCTCCTGATATTCCTGTTATCGCTTTTACGGTTGAAGGACAGCATAACCATGACATAGCCACAAGTCTTGACAGTTATGGTGTTGCTATTCGTAGTGGACATCACTGTGCAATGCCATTAATGGAATATTTACATGTTTCAGGTTGTTTACGGGTATCGCTGGCCGCGTATAATACTTTTGATGAAATAGATTACTTTATTAAGACATTAATTAAAGTGATCTATCAAGAAAAACAAAACGTTTTAGTTGAAGAATATCAGAAAAAACCTTTGATTCAGCATACTCAAAGTACTCAAAGTACTGAAATAAAAAATAAATTTTCAACAATAAAAAGCTGGGATTCTCGCCATCGTGAAATTATGTTGCTAGGAAAAACACTACAACGTATGGATAAAAGCTTGAGAAATGAGCAAAGTTTAATTAGTGGTTGTGAAAGCTTAGCTTGGCTTATTGCTAATAAAAATTCACAAGGTTTATTCAGTTTTCAAGCCGATAGTGACGCTAAAATAATTCGAGGTTTATTAGTTATTGTACTTTCCGCTTTTAACGATAAATCAGCATTAGAAATAAAAACTTTTGATATTGAAGAATTCTTTGAAAGTCTAGGTTTACTACAGCATTTAAGTCCTTCTCGGGGGAATGGTGTATTAGCCATAGTAGATAAAATAAAAACACTTACTCAGTAGTTACTGTTTTAATTGTTCTGTCTTAGTAACTACTGAAAAGTTGTGTTTAAACGTGTTATTTACCACCATTTTTAATGATTTCGCGTGCCATTTCGTCTGCAATTAAACCTGTAGGTTTATTTTGCTTGTCGGCTTTATTAAAAACATCAAGTAAGGTGGAATAAATTTCCTCTACCTTTTTAGTGGCTCTTTCAATACTATAGTTTTCTTCAAAGGAAACATTGATTATGCCGCCGGCATTTATAACATAATCAGGTGCATATAAAATACCGTGATCAACTAATGCTTGATCATGGCGTGGTTCAGCAAGTTGGTTGTTAGCACAACCGGCGATTATTTTGGCTTTTATACGTTTAATGGTGTCATCATTAATGCTAGCACCCAGTGCACATGGCGCATAAACATCAACATCTTGGTCATATATTTCAGTTAAACTCACTACCGTGGCATCAAGCTCACTGGCGGCTTTATTTAATGCATCTTGATTGATATCAGTGACAATAAGTTTTGCACCTGCTTGATGTAAATGCTCACATAAACCATATCCAACACTTCCTAAGCCCTGTACAGCAACTTTAAGCCCATTTAAATCGTCACGGTTAAACTTATGTTTAACACAAGCTTTAATACCTAAAAACGTGCCTAAGGCGGTAAAAGGAGAAGGATTACCACTTTTTCCTTCGGTCCCTGTTACAAAAGGTGTCACTGTATTGGTCATAGCAATATCTTTTGTCGTTATATTGACATCTTCGGCACTTAAGTAACGGCCGTTTAATCTATTTAATGCTTCACCAAAAGCTTTAAAAAGTGCTTCTGACTTTAATGACTTAGCATCGCCAATAATAACGGATTTACCACCACCCATCTTTAAGCCTGCCATGGCATTTTTGTACGTCATACCTTTAGATAAGCGTAAAACATCCACGAGTGCTTCTTCATCATTAGCATAATCCCACATTCTACAACCACCGATTGCAGGGCCAAGATTAGTATTGTGAATAGCAATTATGGCCTTAAGCCCTGAATTATCATCACTGCAAAAAACAACTTGTTCATGGTTATCAAAATCAGCTAGATCAAAAAAAGCCATTTACCTATTTCCTTGTATTTATGAAAGAATATTTAACTGTTCGAACTCTATCACTTCATAATTATAGGCACTAGTAGAGGCAAGTTTATTGTCTGGCATATTCTTAGGTCAAAGTGTTCATTTATTGGTACAGAAGCTTCAAGGGAGAGTATTAGCTCAGTTCTACAAAATTATTACTCGCTTGTTCTGGCTAAAGCATTACACTGCGGCGTTACTCTGGTTTATTTATCTTACAAAAAATAAGCTTATGAATTAATGACACTGTATTACGACATGTTTGTTTCTTTCGATTTTGGAGTTAATAAAGCTATTTAAAATGAGTGTACGTTTAGTGACCTAAAGATATAAAAGAAGATGTCACTTTTATTTCTTAGAAACTTGCATTTAAATAATAGGAATCGCCTTATTTATGCTTTATGAGCATTGCTAAGGGATTATAAGTTTATGGTGATTTAATAATACTTCAAATGGTACGGGTCAAGAGACTTGAACTCTCATATCTTGGAATACTGAAGCCTACTTTTCTAACAAGAGTAGCGCGTCTAGCTATTTCGTAAAAATATAAGTTTATAAGGATATAATTATAGAAGAGTATATAAATAGAATTTCAAATGGTACGGGTCAAGAGACTTGAACTCTCACATCTTGGAATGCTGGAGCCTAGTTTTCTAACAAGAGTAGCGCGTCTAGTTATTCCCCTAAATACACATGATTTATGTTGTAAGTAGAAAGTAGAATCTAATTGATATGTAATAGTGATTTTTTGTTGGTATTTCTAGGGAAGTTATAAATTTCAAATGGTACGGGTCAAGAGACTTGAACTCTCATATCTTGGAATACTGGAGCCTACTTTTCTAACAAGAGTAGCGCGTCTAGTTATTTCGTAAAAATATAAATTTATAAGGATATAATTATAGAAGAGTATATAAATAGAATTTCAAATGGTACGGGTCAAGAGACTTGAACTCTCACATCTTGGAATACTGGAGCCTACTTTTCTAACAAGAGTAGCGCGTCTAGTTATTTCGTAAAAAGATAAGTTTATAAGGATATAATTATAGAAGAGTATATAAATAGAATTTCAAATGGTACGGGTCAAGAGACTTGAACTCTCATATCTTGGAATACTGGAGCCTACTTTTCTAACAAGAGTAGCGCGTCTAGTTATTTCGTAAAAATATAAGTTTATAAGGATATAATTATAGAAGAGTATATAAATAGAATTTCAAATGGTACGGGTCAAGAGACTTGAACTCTCACATCTTGCGATACTGGAACCTAAATCCAGCGCGTCTACCAATTCC
>NZ_JAUOPW010000004.1:0-212998 GCF_030547795.1 Colwellia sp. 5_MG-2023
AGACGGCACTTATACTTTTACGCCACTGCCAGACTTTAACGGAGCAGTGCCTGTTGTTACTTATCTTGTTGAAGATGGTATCGGTGATACTAATGAATCAACATTAACAATTGTGGTGACACCTGAGTCAGATCTTATTGATGATAATGAGTATGTTGAGATAGCGGAAGATGAAGTTGCTTCAGGTAGTGTACTAACCAATGCCTCAAGCCCTGAAGCTGGATTGAAAGTGACAAGCTTTAGTGTTGATAGTGACGGTGATGGCATCGATGAGACCGATCATGCAGTTGGTACACCGGTGACGATTGCTGATAAAGGCACCTTATTATTAAATGAAGACGGCACTTATACTTTTACGCCACTGCCAGACTTTAACGGAGCAGTGCCTGTTGTTACTTATCTTGTTGAAGATGGTATCGGTGATACTAATGAATCAACATTAACAATTGTGGTGACACCTGAGTCAGATCTTATTGATGATAATGAGTATGTTGAGATAGCGGAAGATGAAGTTGCTTCAGGTAGTGTACTAACCAATGCCTCAAGCCCTGAAGCTGGATTGAAAGTGACAAGCTTTAGTGTTGATAGTGATGGTGATGGCATCGATGAGACCGATCATGCAGTTGGCACACCGGTGGCGATTGCTGATAAAGGCACTTTGTTATTAAATGAAGACGGCACTTATACTTTTACGCCACTGCCAGACTTTAACGGAGCAGTGCCTGTTGTTACTTATATTGTTGAAGATGGTATCGGTGATACCAATGAATCAACGTTAACGATTGTGGTGACACCTGCTGATAATATTCCACCTGTGGCAGAAGATGATGGCTTTAGTATTTATCAAGGGGAAAGCGTTAGCGGTAACCTTATCACACATGTCGATGGTAATGATGGTATTGCCGATCATGATGGTGGTGATGGGGCAGTGCTCACCATAACGCAAATTAATGGTGTTGATTTGGTTTTTGGGGCTGATGGTTTTGCGACTGTGAATGTTGATGGTGGAGCAGTAACCATTAATGCGGCAGGTGATTTCACTTATAATAATAGTGATGGTTATATTTTAGGTAGTGATTATCCAAGTTTTAATTACACTTTAAGTGATGGAACTGACACAGATATAGCGACGGTGACAATTGATATTGATGATTCAGCACCTGTTGCCGTCAATGATTATAATTATTTAACTTTTTCTGATTTAAGTGATTTTGGTAGAAGTGACATCACAGGTAGTTCAAGTATTGGTGGTAATGTTATAACCGGTAGAACTTCAGACGACCATATGGATACTTCAGATGATGGATTAGTCACGATAGTTAAGTTTAATTATAATGGCTCAGATTTTATCTTTAATGATGATGTAACCTCTCATACTATTATAACTACTTTTGGTACTTTTATAATGGATAACACAGGAGAGTATTCTTTTGAGTTACCATTAGGCACTAAAGTTGCTGAAATACCTGATAACTTGAATATTGTTTATACAATAGAGGATAGTGATACAAATAATCCTGAAACAGATGATGCAACACTAGAAATAAACTTTACATATTCGAATGAGGTGACTAGTTCATCTCGGACTTCTTCAGAAGAGAAGCTGATAGAGATACCAGATGTTATTGAGGACCAAGATCAAGAAGTGCCGGATCAATTAATTAGCTATGATATGGCGGAGCTTTTTAGCGAAACAAACAATGAAAGTATTGAAGAATACATGCAGTTTGACGCTTTAGTTGAAAATAGTGCGTTAAAAAATACTTCACAGTCTAATAAAGAAGAACTAATATTAGAAACAGATACTCAAGATGTAGCTAAAGCGGGAGATACTGAAACAATAGTGACAAATAGCCTATTAAAAGAAGGGGCTACATTGATCAATGATGCGTCTCCAGAGAATGTTCCACAACAAATTGAACTTGACTCCAACGACCATATATAATTAATCTGATAATATTAGTAAATGATATTAAAAATGATCTAATGGTGTAATATGTATTTATAACATCATTAGGTCATTAGCCAAGTTCAGGTTAGTTAGACAGTGAATTTATTTTAAGGGATCAAATACTTCGTGCAATCAACAGTGCAACCGTCATCTGAGTGGTCAATCAATGCTTCACAAAAGTTAAGTTCAGATCCCTTATTAGATAGCTTAGTGCTCCTCACTGAGCATTTTGGCAATCCCTGCTCTGCTGATGCTCTTTCAGCAGGTTTACCACTGACAGAAACAAATTTAACGCCTGAACTTTTACCTCAAGCAGCTTCTCGGGCAGGGCTAAGTGCCAAGCTAGTACGTAAAGGCTTGAATGAACTGCCTTCAATGTTGCTACCTTGTATTTTGATGCTCAAAGATAAAAAAGCAATAGTCTTACAAGAGCTTGATATTGAAAATAATAAAGCAATAGTCTCCTTGCCTGAAACTGGTGGAGAAGAGCTATTAACTATTGAAGAGCTCGAATCAAATTTTGTCGGCTACTTGTTTTTAGTAAAGCAACAATATCGTGGCGATAGAAATTTTGATGTTCAGCACGATAGTTCGAAAGAGCATTGGCTATGGAAAAGAATTAAAAACACTTCCACTATCTACCGTGATGTGATTATAGCTTCTATCATGGTAAATATTTTTGCGTTAGTTTCGCCTCTTTTTGTTATGAATGTTTATGATAAAGTCGTTCCTAATCTTGCATTTGAATCACTTTGGGTACTTGCTGTCGGTGCCGGAATTGCTTATATATTTGATTTGATTTTAAAGCAACTACGTGGTTATTTAATTGATGTCGCGGGTAAAAAAATTGATATAGAAGTTTCCTCGAAGCTTTTCGCAAAAGTCATAGGTATGCCCCTTGAAAAACGATCTCCAAGTGTTGGTGGAATGGCTAAGCAAATAGGTGAATTTGATAATGTGAGAGAGTTCTTATCATCTGCAACTATCAGTGCAGTTGTCGATTTACCTTTCGCACTGCTCTTTATGTTTTGTATTTGGCTTGTTGCTGGAGACTTAGTGATGTTTCCTATTATTGCCTCTATCTTGATTATTGGTTATACCTTGTTGAATCAAGCAAAGCTCAAGCAAGCGATTGAAGAAACGAATAAGTATTCCAGCTTACGACACGGCCATCTAATTGAGTGTTTAAGCACTTTAGAGTCGATCAAAGCCAATGGAGCCGAAGGTGTTGTTCAAAATGCCTGGCAACAAATGATAGGGCACACCTCTACTTGGTTGCTTAAATCAAAAATCATTACGAATTCAGTGTTAAATTTTGCCAGTTTTATTGTGCAAATATCAGTTGTTGCTGTAGTGGTTTTAGGGGTTTATCGAGTCTCGGATAACTTAATTTCAATGGGCGGAATTATCGCGGCAGTAATGTTAACAGGCAGAGCTATTTCACCTGTTGCCAAACTTGCAGGTTTAATGACGCGCTCTAATCAAACCATTAGTGCGTTAAAGCAACTTGATCTTTTAATGGAACAAGAAGGTGAATTTGAAGATAAAGCACATTTAGTCAGTAGAAATAAGCTTGCGGGTAATATTAATGCTGATAATGTGAGTTTTAAATACCCAAATGCGGATATCCCGTCTTTAAAACCGATGTCTGTGAATATTCGTCAAGGCGAAAGAGTTGCGATTGTTGGACATAACGGCTCAGGTAAAACCACGTTAGCAAAATTATTGCTTGGACTTTATCAACCTAGTCAAGGCTCTATACAATTTGATGGTTTGAATTACCAACAAATACACCCCAGTGATTTACGTAAGAATATTGGTTACTTACCACAAGATATCGTGTTATTTCACGGTACTATCAGAGATAATATACTCTTTGGTACTAGACAAGTTACAGAATATCAACTGATTAGAGCTGTGCAACTTTCTGGGGTCAGTATTTTTACTGATCAGAATAGTCAAGGACTTGATCAACAAGTGGGCGAGAGTGGTAATGCCCTGTCTCGTGGGCAAAGGCAGTCTATTGCGTTAGCAAGAGCAATATTAAATTCGCCTCAAATATTATTATTAGACGAACCAACTGCTAGCCTTGATGCTCGGGCTGAAAAGCAGTTTATTAAATCAATACATGCGACGGCTAAAGATCGTACTATGTTATTAATTACACATAAAATGGATTTGTTAAAATTGGTTGATAGAATTCTGGTGTTAGACAAAGGTAAATTAATAATAGATGGTCCAAAAGATGAAGTATTAGCAAAGCTAAAAGGAAATCAATTAAATCAAGAGACAAGCGCATGAAGGTGAGTCAACAAGATTTAGAAATGGCTGACGATGTCTACGGCGCAATGCTAACTGAAGTGCCAAGTTTACATCGCTTAACTATTTGGGCTATGGCTAGCTTACTTTTGTGTTTTCTTGTGTGGTCTTATTTTGCAGCACTACAGCAAGTTACTTCTGGCATAGGTAAAATTATCCCTTCAACACAAGTGCAGATTGTTCAAAGTTTAGATGGTGGCGTATTACAAGAGTTATTTGTACAAGAAGGTATGCAGGTTGTGAAGGGGCAACCTATAGCAAGAATTGATGACACCCGTTTCAGATCAGATTTTGCTGAACAAAAACAAGAAGTTAATAGTTTGCGAGCAAATGTGATTCGTCTTAGAGCCGAACTTTCAAGTATCTTAATTGGCCATAATGAACAGTGGCAACGTCAAATAGAAATTAATAAAAATATACCTGTTTACCCTGATGATCTCCTGCAAAATGCCAAATTTATGGTTGAAAGACAAAAAGAAGAATATTCTGGAAGGTTAGATAATTTAATAAATCAATTAGCTATTCAAGAACAACAAATTCAGCAGAGAGAGCAAGAAGTTGCTGAGTTAGATTCTAAAATTAACACTCTGCAAATAAGTTACCAAATAGCGAGTAAAGAACTTGATCTTACGCGGCCTCTCGCTGAAAAAAATATAGTTTCTAAAATAGAATTATATAAATTAGAGCGTAGTGTTAATGAGCTGAAAGGCGAGTTAAGTGCAGTACGGCTACTATCGCCTAAGTTAAAGTCCTCATTACAAGAATCAATATTAAATCGTCGAGAAACAGCCCTTGCTTATAGATCAGAAGCTAGGGCAACACTTAATGATATGCAAAATAAATTATCTCGTATTAATGAATCACAAGTTGGTGCTCAAGATAAAGTTACTAAAGCCTTAATATTATCTCCTGTTGTTGGTACGATTAAAACAATTCATATCAACACATTAGGTGGTGTAGTAAAACCTGGGGAAACAATTGCAGAAATAGTGCCTACAGAAGATAAATTGATGGTTGAAGCTAAAATAAAACCAAGAGATATTGCTTTTATTTATCCGGGGTTACCTGCTGTTGTAAAAATTACAGCGTATGATTTTACTCGCTATGGTGGATTGAAGGGTAAAGTTGAACATATAAGTGCAGACACGACCCAAGATGAGGAAGGAAATAGCTTTTACCTGATTAGAGTACGTACGGATGCTTCAAGCATAACAAACAAAAAAGGTGAAGCAATGCCAATTATTCCAGGAATGTTAACGGAAGTTGATGTTATCACTGGTAAACGAACTATTTTGGAATATATTTTAAACCCAATATTACGGGCGAATGAAGCTGCACTTAGGGAACGATAGCGCTTAACTAAAAAATTAAGAATAAAAAATAATACAAACAGGGAATATTTATGAATAATGTTGTTTTTACCTTGAATAAAATAGCAATACTTGGTGTGCTAGGTTTATCGACATTGTGGTCGGTTAGTAGTAATGCCCAAAGTTTAGAGCAGGCTGTTGCGGAAGCACTTAATACGCATCCTGATATTCGCCAGTCTTTTGCTCGATTTAAATCGAAAGAAGAAGATGTTAATCGTGCATCAGCAGGTTACCTTCCTACCGTTGACTTAACTGCTGGGTATGGTTATGAGTTTACAGATACGCCAAGTAATAGAAGGACCGAACTCAATAATAGTAACGGTCAAACTGAGTTGGCGCGTGGTGAGTTTGGTATTAGTATTAAACAGATACTTTTTGATGGTATGTTTACTAGCCATGAAGTAGATAGAACTAAATTTGAAGCAAGTGCAGAGCAATGGACTTTAATTTCAAATGCTGAAGATCTCGCTTTGAAAGTTGCGCAAGCATATTTGAATTATATTAAAACAGAGCAACTTATTGAGTTAGCACAAAAAAATATTGAATCACACGAAATAATTTATCAACAAATAAAAGAGCGTACTGATTCTGGATTAGGTAATATTGCTGATTTATCACAAGTGACAGGGCGATTAGCTAGAGCACAGTCAAATATGATAGCCGCGCGAAATAACCACCTTGATGCAAGAACACAGTTTATTCGTTTAACAAACACACTGCCTGAAAACTTAGTGATTCCAGTCCCCGATGCTGACATGCTACCTAAAGATAAAGAAAGTGGCCTAGATCTAGCAATTAAACGTCACCCGGTTATTAAATCAGCTCAACAAGATGTAAGAGCTGCACGTTCATTTAAAAGTGCTGTAAAATCAAATTACTACCCTACATTATCGTTAGAGTTAGCTGCTAATTCAGATAATGATATTGGAGGCGAGAGTGGATTAAATCAGTTTGGTGCTGATGTGGGGGGTCACCGTAATGATGCCTCAGCAATGTTACGTTTGCGCTATAATTTTTATTCTGGTGGAAAAGATATTGCCAGTGAAAGAAGTGCAGCCTATAAAGTATCAGAAGCACAAGACATTAATGCAAGTGCTCATAGGCAAGTAACAGAAAGTTTTGGTCTGGCTTGGAATGCTTTTCAAATGTTAGCCTTACAAAAAAAATATATAAAGCAACATGTTATAACCTCTAAAGACACTCAAGTAGCCTACAAACAACAATTTGATATTGGTCAACGTAATTTACTTGATTTACTTGATACTGAAAATGAGTTGTTTCAAGCCCGTCAAGATTATTTAGATGCAGACTTTAATGAGTTAAGTGCTAAATATCGTATATTAAACTCAACAGGACAGTTATTAGACTCGCTAAGGGTGACTAGATCTGCCGCTTGGAAGGGAGAGCACGAATATGAGGAAGGAGCATACAATGAATAAAGTATTACGCAATCCCAATAAGTATATTTCACTGTATTTGGCAATGATAGTGTCTGCTTTACTGCTTACGGCATGTGCTGATACACGGGTTGTTGTCCTAGAGGATTCTGTTGAACAGCAATTTAATTTAGCTGATGATGATAGTGATGGTGTGATAAAAGCACGCGAAAAATGTGATGGAACTACCATTGGAGCTTCTGTCGATAATTATGGCTGTGGCACAAAGATATCTACTATCGAACCTTTTCAAATAGATATTAAATTTGAACGTAATTCATCTGAAATACCTGCTGCAGCTTATGCTGAAATTAGTAAATTAGCAGACATTTTGGAGAAAAATTCTGCAATTAATGTATTGGTTGAAGGCCATACCAGTAAAGTTGGTACTGCTGCGTTGAATAAAGCGCTTTCTAATGCTCGCGCCGAAGCTGTAGCTACAGTATTAGAAAATGACTTTGCAATTGATAAAAGCAGAATTGCTACTATTGGTTATGGGTTTGAGCGCTTAGAAGCTATGGGGGACACGGAGCAAGATCATGCAGTAAATCGTCGTATAATGGCCGAGATTTCAAATATAGAGAATATTGATGAACTCAAATGGACCATTTATACGGTAGACCAAGTTAATTAATTATAATGAGTAGTATTAAGAGCAATATTCTTTTTGTAAGTATTGGAATGAAATTTGTTCAAGTACTACTTATTCTGTTGCTATCACCAGCTATTTTTGCTCGATCTATCTTGCCACTTGATGAAGAAAAAATTATATCATCGCTAACGCAAAGTTATGGTGAAAGGGCGGGTAAACGAGGTAAGACTTGGTTTAATTTAATGCAACAGAAGTCAGATATCTCTGAACTTGAAAAATTAAAGGAAGTGAATAATTTTTTTAATCTTTTTAGGTTTATAGACGATAAAATACTTTGGGGTGTAAGTAACTATTGGGCAACACCTGTTGAATTTATTGGTGTTAATGGCGGAGATTGTGAAGACTATTCAATAGCGAAATACTTTACATTATTAGAGCTTGGTATTGCGGATGAAAAAATGAGGATCACCATGGTAAAAGCAGTAAAACTGAATCAATATCATATGGTGCTTGCTTATTATGATACCCCGAATGCCATGCCGTTAATATTAGACAATATTGATGGTGTTATTAAGCCCGCAAGTCAGCGAAATGATTTAATCCCAATATATAGTTTTAATGCCAGTCAATTATGGCTAAACAAAGAGAAGGGGCGTGGTGTGATTAGTGGAAAATCATCAAAACTGAAACTTTGGCGTGAGCTACGAGAACGTATCACTACTTCAAAACTTAAACAACCCAAGCTAAAAATGGAGTTTTAAGATCATGACCTTATTTAGAGAAATAAACTCATTACTATTCGGACTGTTCTTATTAGTTATGACAAGTTTGGTTTATTTTCAGTTTACCCAAACGCGTGACTTTATGAGTCAGCAAATGGAATCAGATTTAAATAATACCATTACTTCATTAGGATTAATGCTAAAGCCTCATCTTGAAACAGGAGATGTTGTTACCGCCGAAACCTTGGTAAATGTGATTTTTGAAGGAGGATTCTATCGTAAAGTTACATTGAAGTGGTTAGCGAATGATAAAGTACAAGTTTGGGAAAATCCTATTCTTATCGAAGGGGTACCTCAATGGTTTATTAATTTAGATTTGTTTAAATCTCAGAAAAAAGAAACCTTAATAACTTCTGGGTGGATGCAGTTAGCAACTCTTGAAATAGAAGGACACCCAGCGTTTGGGTATAAAGAACTATGGCGAGTAATGAATAATACTGTGATGGTTTTATTTTTATTATTTATACTTTCAATTATTGTACTGAGATTTAAGCTTAATCGTATTTTAAAACCATTAAACAATATTGCGATTCAAGCAAAGCAAATTTCAGAGCGTAAATTTAGCCATGATATTGAGATACCAAAAACTACAGAATTAAAAGATGTAGTGGAGGCGATAAACTCGATGTCTGGACAATTAAAGCAAATATTTTCTACTTTAGATAAAGAAGTTAATGAACTCAAAGAAGATAAATTAATTGACCATGTGTCACAACTACCTAATCGTCAATACTTGTCAGCACAAATTAATAATTGGTTAAATGAACCTGGTTTTGGTGGCCTTATATTAGCTAAGTTTGACTGGCTAGAAGATATTTATACCAAGTATGGTTTTCAAGGGCGAGATGAGATTATTAAGGTGGTCTCACAACGAATGCAGGCGGAGTTACCTGAAATTTCGGAAAGTGTGATTGCTCGTATTGCTAACACTGAGTTTGCATTTTTAATTACTAAAGCAGAGAAAAGTACGATTGAATTGTATTTACAATCGTTAATTAGAATTATTAATCAAGAAATTAGTAAAGCTGGTTGTACAGCTAATACGCGTTTTGCGCTAGGTATTAGCCAACGTATTGAAAATATGAATGCTTCTGATTTATTGGCACAGTCAGATAATGCTCTGCAACAGGCACAACAAACTAATAAAATAAGCTATTGGATAGACGCTGAACAGCCACAAAAATATAGTCGAGAGCAATGGCGTAGTAAATTAGTCGATTCGATTAATAACAACTTTTTTATATTTCAGTGGCAACCTATTGTCAGCATAGCAACACAAGAAATAATTCACCGGGAAATATATTGTCGATTAACCATTGATGACAAAATAGTAACAGCATCAGAATTTATGCCTTTTATCGAGTTGTTGTCATTAGGTGCCCAACTTGATCAATGCTTATTAGAGTCAATTGAACAACAAAATATTTTAGCGAAAGCAGATAATAGTATCGCAATTAACCTTACTCATGATAGTTTACAAAATGATGAATTTATTCAATGGTTAAGTGGGTTTCTTAAACGAACAGTTCATGCGGAACGCATTTCATTTGAAATCCCGGAATCGGCAGCCATTCATTTATTTGAGCAGTGTGTTAATTTAGCTGAAATTACCCGAGCAGCGGGTGCTAAAATAGGGATAGATCAATGCGGACGTCAAATTGGATCTTTAGACTACTTACATAAATTACAACCTGACTATATTAAATTAGATTTATCATTTGCCTATTATGATAAATTAAATCAGAACAAAGAACTTTGTCGGGCACTTGTTAATGTAGCTAAAGGGTTACAAATCGATGTCATTATTACCGGTATTGAAGATAAAGAACAACTAACACATTTTAATGCATTAAAAGTACAAGGGTATCAAGGATATATTTCACCAGTTGAAGATATTTGAAAAGATATTGGCAGTTACTAATTTATCACAATATGAACTCAGTACTACCATATTGATGAGTGTATTTTATCTGATTGAATGATGATTTTTGCTATTTTTTTAACGAAAAAAATATTTTTTTGCAATTTATACAAAACAAGCAACACAAATTGGTAATACTGAGGTATCATTGTTCGATCTGTTATTCTAAAGTAATAACACGCTCTAATTAACTCGCATTTTCACAGGACATTTCGAGCTTATGTTTAAAAAATTACGCGGTATGTTTTCTAACGATTTATCAATTGACTTAGGTACAGCCAACACCCTTATTTATGTTAAAGATCAAGGTATCGTATTAGACGAGCCTTCAGTGGTTGCTATCCGTCAAGATCGTACTGGTGGCTCAAAAAGTGTTGCTGCCGTCGGTACGGCCGCAAAATTAATGCTAGGGCGTACTCCTGGTAATATTGAAGCGATACGCCCAATGAAAGATGGCGTTATAGCTAACTTTTTTGTTACTGAAAAAATGTTACAGCACTTCATTAAACAAGTGCATAGCAATAATTTTTTACGCCCTAGCCCTAGAGTTTTGGTTTGTGTTCCATGTGGTTCTACGCAAGTAGAGCGACGTGCTATTCGTGAGTCAGCTATGGGGGCAGGTTCTCGAGAAGTTCATTTAATTGATGAACCTATGGCGGCAGCAATAGGTGCAGGTATGCCTGTATCAGAAGCAACTGGCTCTATGGTTGTTGATATAGGTGGCGGTACTACAGAGGTCGGAATTATTTCTCTAAATGGCATCGTTTATTCATCTTCAGTGCGTATTGGTGGTGACAAATTTGATGAAGCCATTATCAATTATGTGCGTCGTAACTTTGGCAGTCTAATCGGCGAAGCGACAGCAGAACGTATTAAACATGAAATTGGCTCAGCTTATCCTGGTGATGAGTTAGCTGAAATTGAAGTTCGTGGTCGTAATCTAGCTGAAGGTGTGCCACGTAGTTTTACTTTAAATAGCAATGAAATACTTGAAGCTTTACAGGAACCACTAACCGGTATTGTTAGTGCCATTATGGTTGCTTTAGAGCAGTCACCACCTGAATTAGCTTCAGATATTTCAGAGCGTGGCATGGTGCTAACTGGTGGTGGTGCATTATTAAAAGATATAGATCGTTTATTGATGGAAGAAACAGGTATTCCTGTTGTTGTGGCAGAAGACCCGCTAACTTGTGTGGCAAGAGGTGGTGGTAAGGCACTAGAAATGATCGATATGCATGGTGGTGACCTTTTCTCCTATGAATAAATTTGGTTAGTTCTTATTGCGTTTTAATTCAATTACAGTGTCAAAAGTATGCAATAATTATTGTTAATTTTATGCTTTTGCTGTGTACTCGAATTAAAGTATGTAAAAAACAACTAGGTTGATTATTTTTTATATGGTTTAAAAGTCATAAGTATTAATTTGCAATTAGAAGTGTGCAATTCATAACTGGTTTTCTATGAACCCAATTTTTAAACATGGTCCATCCCCACAGCACCGACTTGTCTTGGTGCTGTTTTGTTCTGCTCTATTGGTTTTCTTCGATCATAAAATGGCCAGTTTTGAGTCGTTACGTGGTTATTTACAGTCAATGATTAGTCCTTTGCAATATATCGCTAATACACCTAAGGTTGCCATGACATGGATCTCAACTAATGTCACCACTCGCCAACAATTGATGAATGAGAATCGATATTTTAGATTGAATGAATTAGTATTTCATGAGCAAGCGATGCAACTTGATATTCTAAAGCAAGAAAATGAACGTTTGCGTACGTTACTTGCTTCACCATTGCGTAGTGAGTTAAAGAAAATGGTGGCTGAAATCCTCTCTGTAGATAGTGACCCATACAGTCATCAATTAGTGATCAATCGTGGCGCAAGAGATGGTGTTTATGAAGGGCAACCTGTACTTGATGCCTTAGGTATTGTTGGACAGATATTACATGTTGGTCAAACAACTTCTCGCATTATTCTCATTACCGACACTTCTCATGCAGTACCTGTTAGAGTTAAGCGTAATGGTTTAAGGTTACTTGCCTCGGGCAGCGGACAAATAGACCGATTAAACCTTAATTTTGTGCCACAAAGTGCTGATGTTCAAGTAGGCGATGTATTAGTTACTTCGGGGTTAGGAGGGAAGTACCCTGAAGGCTACCCTGTTGCAACGATTTCGTATATAAGTAACGATGAATCTAGAGAGTTTTTAAGGGTATATAGCACACCTATCGCGCAAATTGATCGTTTACGTTATTTATTATTATTATCAGATGAAGATCCTATTAATATTTTTGCACCAAAAACAGAAACTGAGGCTGTGAAGTAATGCTTGCTCATAACGGTATCATTATATTACTAACACTCTTGATTGCTATAATTGCCAGCATTATGCCGCTACCATTAAGTGTTGATGCTTTTCGACCAGATTGGGTGCTTATTGTACTTATTTATTGGTGTATGGCTTTACCTGATAGAGTAAACATTATTACTGCTTGGGTTATGGGGTTTTTACTTGATGTTATTCTAGGATCGGTTTTAGGTGTTCATGCTGCGGCTATGGCAATTGCAGTTTATATTGTTGCAGAAAACTTTCAAAAGATACGCAATTTCTCCATTTGGCAACAAGCACTTATTACCGGTGTTTTAGCAGCGTTATATCACTTAGTAGTTTTTTGGTTACAACATTTTTTAATTAATGTTGCTTTTCTTACAAGCTATTTATATCCGGTGATAACTACTATTGTGCTGTGGCCATGGGTTTTTTATCTGTTACGAAAAGTACGTAGACATTTTTCTATTAAATAGCAATTTTTACTTGAGTATGTATGAAACAACTTATTTTGGCGTCTCAATCGCCTAGAAGAAAAACACTTTTAGCGCAATTAGGTTACCAATTTAATACCCAACCTGCGAATATAGATGAATCGGTTTATTGTAATGAGAAGCCTGAAGACTATGTGATACGTTTAGCAAAAGAAAAAGCGTTAACAGTTTTTCTTGCTTTACCTGAAGAAAATAAAGCCCAGACAATTGTTTTAGGCTCAGATACAAGTGTCGTTATTAATGGTGAAATCTTGGGGAAACCAATCGATGAAGCTGAATGTATAACTACCTTAATGCGTCTTGAAAATAAACAACATCAAGTATTAACTGCAATAGCGATAATCACTCAAGACTCAAAAAATTCACCACAAAATTATCATGCAATAACAGCCTTTGTAGAAACGCAAGTTCATTTTAAACCGTTAACTGTTGACGAAATTAAACGTTATTGGAATACGGGGGAGCCATGTGATAAAGCAGGTTCTTATGCTATCCAGGGTATTGGCGGGCAATTTGTAACTATGATTAATGGTAGTTACTCCGCTGTCGTTGGATTACCTCTATATGAAACAACACAATTGTTGGCTCAAGCAGGTTTGCCGTCAAGTATCAATGAAGGATTAATATAAAATGAGCAGTGAATTATTAATCAATGTGACACCGAGCGAAACGCGAGTAGCGTTAATTGAGCATGGTTCTTTGCAGGAAGTACATATTGAGCGAGAAGCTAAACGTGGCATTGTTTCCAATATATATTTAGGTAAAGTTATTCGTGTTTTACCTGGTATGCAAGCGGCTTTTATTGATATAGGTTTAGATAAGGCGGCCTTCTTACATGCATCAGACATTAACTCTAAGCTTATTTTAAATGAAGAGACTGAGCAGGTACCTGATATTCGAGCTTTGGTTCATGAAGGTCAACTGTTAATGGTGCAAGTAGTAAAAGATCCACTTGGCTCAAAAGGTGCTCGTTTAACTACTGATATTACGATTGCTTCTCGCTATTTAGTGTTAATGCCGCACTCGAGTCACGCTGGTATATCTCAACGCATTGAAGATATAGGTGAACGTAAGCGCTTGAAAAGTATTGTAAGCCCTTATTGCGATGAAGAACAAGGCTTTATAGTACGCACCGCAGGAGAGGGCGCGGGAGAGGAAGAATTAAAACATGATGCTGAATTTTTGCGAAGAGTGTGGACAAAAGTTAAAGAACGGAAAAAACGGAAACAGGTCGATCTTCCCCTCTACCAAGATCTGTCTTTATCGTTACGAGTATTAAGGGACTTTGTCGGTGTTAAATTTGAACGAATTCGTGTTGATTCTAAATTGACCTATGAACAACTTATCAATTTTACCGAAGAGTTTATACCCGAGCTCACAGAGGTCATGGAGTACTATCCAGGTGAAAGGCCTATTTTTGATTTATTCTCTGTTGAAGTTGAAATACAACGTGCTTTACATCGTAAAATTGAATTAAAGTCAGGTGGGCATTTAGTTATTGATCAAACAGAAGCCATGACAACCATTGATATTAATACAGGGGCTTTTGTCGGACACAGAAATCTTGAAGATACTATTTTTAGTACAAACATTGAAGCGACACAAGCGATTGCACGTCAATTAAGGTTGAGAAACCTTGGCGGGATAATTATTGTTGATTTCATTGATATGCATAATGAAGATCATAAGCGTAGAGTGTTGAATAGTTTAGAAATGGCGATGGCAAAAGATAACGTTAAATTTAGTGTTCATGGTTTTTCTTCTTTAGGGTTAGTGGAAATGACACGTAAGCGTACTCGGGAAAGTTTAGAGCATGTTTTATGTGGAGAGTGTCCTGTTTGTACTGGACGTGGCAATCTAAAAACGGTTGAAACGGTATGTTTTGAAATTTTACGTGAAATAGTGCGAGTAAATCGTGCTCATGATGCAGATAAATTTATTGTTTATGCTTCTTCGGCTGTTAGTGATTTTCTTGTGAATGATGAATTCCATATTTTGGCAGAAGTTGAAGTTTTTATTGGGAAATCGATCAAAGTTCAAACTGAAGCTATGTATTCTCAAGAACAATTTGATGTTGTAATGATGTAGTGACTAGTACTGTCAATATCAAACAATAGAGCTGATTAAAGGAAAAACCATTAATGTCGATTGCAAGCGTTTCTAACCGTTGGCTTAACCGTCTTTACAAAATACTAGCTATTATGCTGGTATTGCTAGCGGTATTGATTAGCGCGTTTCGCTTGTTCCTTCCTTATGTTGAAAACTATAAGCAAGATTTTCAAAATTATATAAATACAAAAAATAAAACCAACATTGTTATTGGTGGCTTAGGAATGAGCTGGCAGCTATCTGGACCAACATTAATCGCCAATAATGTTACTTTAGTGGAAACTAACGGTGCTTATGTTTATGTGGACCACTTAGAAGTTGAAATTGATTTTTGGGCAACGTTAACGAGACGCAATTTAATATCAAATAATTTAATACTTGATGGTGCGGTTGTTACATTACAAAAAAATATTTGGCGCACACAAGCAAAGGATGTTGGTGGTGCTCAACAGCTTGATGGTTTTGAAAGAATTACTGATATTTTTTTAAATCAGATTAATCGTTTTTCTCTAAAAAATAGTAATATTGCAATAGAAAATGAATCACTGACACAGCAGTTTAGAGTAAATAATTTAGATTGGTTAAACCTTGACGATCGTCATCAAGCGCAAGGTAATATCATTGTTGATGAATTAAGTTCAAACAATTTAAGCCTAAAAATAGATATTCATGGGCATTCAATTGATGAGTTGGAAGGGATTATTTATGTTGATGCTAATCACCTAGATATTACGCCTTGGCTTGATAATATTTTAACCATTGATAATGATAAAATTAAAACTGATATTAGTTTTTCAGCTTGGCTACAAGTGCATAATGGAGGTGTTGAACGTTTACAATTATCGTTAAATGATAATTTTATTAGTTGGCAGGAAAACACTCAAAATGATGATGAAATAGAGCAAAAATCTCATTTACTGAAGTTAAGTGCTGGTCAGTTATTACTCGTTGAAGGGAAAGAGCCTGAAAGTTTTAAGCTGTATAGTACACCTATGCTATTGCAATTAGATACAGATGCAGTAGAAGAATATACAGTACAAATGACTAAAACAGCTCAAGAATATTATATTTATCTCTCATATTTAGATCTATCTTTAATTAGTCACCTTTCACCCTTATTTATCGAGTCGCCAAGTAAACAAGCATTGATGTCTAACTTAAATATTAGCGGTCAAGCAAGGGATGCTTTTTTAAAAAAAACAGCACTCGATATTCAAGCTGTCGCTAATTTTAGCGATGTTTCGACTCATTACAGTCAAGGAATTCCGGGTGTTGATAATGTGTCAGGCTCGCTAAGTTATAATCAACAGCACTTAACTGTAGAGCTTGCTGCAGATCAGGGAGCCTTAGATTTTAATAAACATCTTGTAGCACCTGTCCCTTATGATTCATTGAAAGCGATAGTTGACTTATCCATTATGGATACAGGTTGGCGATTAAAGGTTAATGATGTTGAGCTTTCTTCCAGTGAATTAGTATTAGCTGCAGATTTAACCATAGATTCTCCAGTCAATAGTGCAATGACAATGGCGTTATTAGCGAATATCACTGATGGAGATGCTAGTAAAACAGGGCATTATTATCCACTAACAGCAATGAGTGATAATCTGGTTACTTATTTAAATAGCGCCTTAATTGATGGCAAAATTCATCAAGCTCAAGTGCTAATAAATGGAGAGTTAGGTAAATTTCCTTTTATTGATAATTCAGGCACATTCATCGTTGATGCTGAGTTAGAAGAAGCAAAATTTAAATTTAATGAGCGTTGGCCAACGATAGCGGATTTATCCGCAAATTTGAATTTTACTAATAATAGTATGTTAATTACTGGGCGTTCAGGTAGCTTGGCTGGGCTTAATGTAGCAGGCGTACAAGTTGCTATAGATGATTTAACTCATGATCCAGTGTTAACTGTAGATACCTTAATTGAAGATTCCGCTGCAACGAGTATTGCTAATTTAATGACGCAAAGCTCTCTTAAAAATAGTGTAGGTAGTGTTTTACAGCAATTAAACATTGGAGGAAAAGTTAACGGTGAGTTTCATTTAGCTTTACCAATTGGTGCACCTGACGGGGTAGTAGCTAGTGGTATTGTTAATTTTGCTAATAATACAGTTTCTTTACAAGCCCCTAGAATGGATTTTAAAAAAGTAAATGGGCAGTTAACGTTTGAAAATGATTTAATTACAACAAGTAATTTGTCACTAACTTGGCTTGGTTTACCGTTAGAAATAGCGGTAAATGGCATTGATAAAGCAGATTATTATGATACCAATATAACACTTAAAGCTGATTGGCATCACGATGCATGGTTACAGCATATATCTCCACATTTACAAAAATATTTTGATGGTCAACTACAGTTGCAAGGTGATTTATCTTTATATCAACACCATGGTGGAGGCTTTTCTTATCAATTAAATATTGATTCAAACCTTGAACCGTTAGAAATTAAGATTCCTGAGCCATATAACAAATTAGCTAAGATAAAGACACCTCTACAAATAGAGGTAAAGGGGCAATTAGAAGAGTCAGTTTTTAATGCAACCTATGGAGATAAACTCAGCTTTTTTGGTGTTTTAGATCATCGAACTAACCACTTTTCCAGAGCGCACATTGTTTTAGGCAATGAAAAAATGCTTTTACCAATGAATGGTTTTCATATTACTAGTGACTTAGAGGATGTGGTTGCAAGTGAATGGCAGCCTTTTATTGCTGATATTATTAATAGTACTTCGCAAGTGAAAAAGACGTTGAATGCTGACGGTACAATTGAGTCAACCACGGGTTTATTTTCTAACCCAGAGCGTATCCGAGGAACGATAGATAATTTAGCTGTGTTAGGGCAAAATTTACATAATGTATCTTTTAACTTATTAGATAAAACGCATTGGTGGTTATTGGAGCTTAATGCTAAAGAAACGCGTAGTCAGATTAAAATTTATCCTAATTGGCTAGAGCAAGGCCTTGATGTTAATGCCGATTTTCTTCACCTAACAAGTAAGACTGTAAGCTCTTTAAGTGAGGAGGTAACGCAAGAAGACGATAATAGCGTGGTAACTGAATTAACGAGTGAGAAGGTTTTTGCTAATATACCTAAAATGAATTTTGTCTGTGAGCGTTGTTTAATCGGTGACTTAAATTTAGGCAGTGTTAAATTCGATTTGTTACGAGCAGATAATAAGGTGATTAAAATTGAAAACTTCCAAGCTAAGCGTGAGCAAGCTGAGTTTAACTTATCAGGTGAATGGCAAAAGATAGGTGATATTTCAAAAACTACTGTTTCTGGAAGCTTGTCGTTAAAAAATATCGAATATGAATTAGAACAATTAGGGTATGCCTCTATTATACGTGATAGTGGTGGTAAACTTGATTTTAATTTGAATTGGCAAGGGGGTCCTCAGCATTTTGAATTAAGCCAACTTAATGGCGATCTTAAAGCGGATATAGACGATGGTTACTTAGCTGATGTAAGCGACAAAGCACGTATTTTTTCGGTATTAAGTTTACAGTCTATTGTTCGAAAGTTAACCTTAGATTTTAGAGATATCTTTAGCGATGGTATGTTTTATAAAGATATTGAGGGTGATTATCATATAAAAGAAGGTGTTTTATATACTGATAATACTCGCATGAATGGCTCTGCAGGAAATTTATATATTAAAGGTAATACTAGCTTTGTAAATAATACGCTTGATTATAAAATGTCCTATAAGCCTAATTTGACTTCTAGCTTGCCGGTACTTGCATGGATAGCAACATTAAACCCAGTTGTATTTTTAGCGGGCGTTGCAATAGATCAAGTTATTACTTCACAAGTTGTTTCTGAGTTTAACTTTGAGCTAACAGGTGATGTGAGTGATCCTAATTTTAAAGAAGTAAACCGTAAGAGCAGAGATGTCAGTGTTGGCCGTTCCACTCCCCCTGAGTTTGTTGATAATGTCGATAAGATAATAGTATCTCCAGAAGACAAAATAAATACTAAATCTTTTAAAGAACATCAGTCTCCTAGTTTGCTTGAACAAGAATATAAACAAGACCCATATAATGATAATAAACCATTAGAGGAGCTAAATGATGATTAAACTGAGTGCTATTCAGCTTAACTCTAAAGCTGATGTTAAGCACAACTTACAAGTTATAGAACAAAAACTTGTCAAGTTAACTAGCCAAAACACGCTAGCTACTTATGAGCAACATATTGTTGTTTTACCTGAATGTTGTTTATTTTTTGGTGCAAGAGATAATGCTCAGTTGTCGTTAGCCAAAGAGTCATCTGCTAATAATGACCTGCAAGTTGCATTAGGCGCTTTGGCAAAAAAGTATAAGGTCACCCTGATTGCCGGCTCCATTCCTCTGTTAACAGCTGAAGGAAACAAATTTACAAACAGTAGCTGTGCTTTTAATTCAAACGGAACATTAATAGGCCGTTATGATAAAATACATTTATTTGATGTAAATGTTGCAGATAGTGAGAAAACTTATTGTGAATCACGATTTACTCATGCAGGTAGCACCCCTTACATAGTAAAAACACCTACTGTAAATATAGGTTTAACGATATGTTTTGATTTACGTTTTCCAATGCTATTTCAAAGGCTAACAGCAATGGGAGCTGACATCATTACCGTGCCAAGTGCTTTTACGCGAGTTACAGGTAAAGCTCATTGGCAAACTTTATTGCAAGCAAGAGCGATAGAAAATCAAGTTTATATTATTGCTGCAGGACAAGAAGGCGTACACGAGAATGGAAGAGAAACTTGGGGGCATTCAATGATTATTAGCCCTTGGGGGGAAATTTTAGCTTCTATTGAAGAGGGAGAGGGAATTATTAGTAGTGATTTCCTCCCACAAGAAATTAAACGAATACGAGCAAGTATGCCATTAATGCATACTGCTAAAACCTAATGTTAAGTTGAGTGATAAATGAATAATGTTGAACAAGTTTTACTAGCTGATAGCCATATTGATGATGATATTTTATCTAAAACATTAAATAGTATGATGGGACGTCAAGTTGATTTTGCTGATCTTTATTTCCAATCTAGTCAGCATGAATCATGGATGTTAGAAGATGGCATAGTAAAAGAAGGCTCTTATAATATCGAGCGAGGCGTAGGTGTACGTGCTATATCAGGTGAGAAAACAGGTTTTGCTTATTCTGATGATATATCACCGTTAGCTTTACAAAAAGCGGCAGATGCAGCTAAAGGTATTGCTGATGCAGGGCAGGGCGGACAAGTTCAAGCGTTTAAACGTCAGTCTCCAATTAAGGTTTATCAGTCAGTAGAGCCATTAGGTAGTTTAACGCAAGAACAAAAAATTGATTTATTACATCAGGTTGAAGCACATGCTAGGCAAATTGATAGTCGAGTAAGTCAGGTAATAGTGAGCCTTTCAGGGGTTTACGAAAAAGTGTTAGTAGCAGCAAGTGATGGTACTTATGGTACTGATATTCGACCTTTAGTACGTTTGAATTGCTCTGTGTTAGTCGAAGATAACGGTAAACGTGAACGAGCAAGCTCTGGTGGTGGTGCTAGAACTGATTATAGTTACTTTTTTGAATCAGTATCAACGAATACAACGCAAGGAAAGCCTCGTTATTTAACTTACGCAGAAGAAGCAGTACGTCAAGCCTTGGTTAATTTGGTTGCTGTTGATGCACCTGCAGGCACTTTTCCTGTAGTACTTGGTGCAGGCTGGCCGGGTGTATTATTACATGAAGCGGTAGGTCATGGCTTAGAGGGGGATTTTAATCGTAAAGGCTCTTCAACTTTTTCAGGTAAAGTCGGTAGCAAGGTGTGCTCAGAGCTTTGTACTATTGTTGATGATGGTACTATGGCAAATCGTCGTGGCTCAGTGAATATAGACGATGAAGGTACCCCAGGACAATATAATGTGTTAATTGAAAAAGGAATTTTAAAGGGGTACATGCAAGATAAGCATAATGCTTCATTAATGGGCGTAAAACCAACTGGTAATGGCCGACGTGAATCATATGCTCACTTACCTATGCCGCGTATGACTAATACTTATATGTTAGCAGGAGAGTCTGCTCCTGAAGATATTATTAAATCAGTCAAAAAAGGAATTTATGCGCCTAATTTTGCTGGTGGACAAGTAGATATTACCTCAGGGAAGTTTGTCTTCACTAGCTCTGAAGCGTATTTAATCGAAAATGGAGAAATCACGACCCCTATCAAAGGAGCTACTTTAATAGGTAGTGGACCGGAAGCAATGAAAAATGTTTCTATGGTGGGTAATGATCTTCAACTTGATGCTGGCGTTGGGGTGTGTGGTAAAGATGGTCAGAGTTTACCTGTTGGTGTTGGGCAACCAACTTTGAGAGTAGATGGTATCACCATTGGTGGCACACAATAAATAAACAGTGATTAGTTACGAATTTAAAAAACGAAATATTTACCATATTTTGTTTTTTAAATTCGATGCTAATATGTTGCTTATAATGCTTTTATTTAGTGATTTTCGAAGGGATAATTCACCATTGTTAACTTATTTGTATTCAGCTTTACGTCACTAACTCATCTCTTTTAGGTAATCAAATAAGTTTCTGTAATGCTTACCCAATTTTTCGGCTTTTTTCTCTTTAGCGGCATTACGCACCAACTGCTTGAGTTTTTGACGATCCATTAGTGTAAATTCTGCTAATAAACTTTCAACAGCGTCGTTACCTTCTTCTATTAATTCATCTCTTAAATTTTCTAAACGGACAAACTTAGCAGTTGCTTGTTGATGCTTATTTGCCATAACGTCGATGGCTTGATGAATAGGCTCAAGATCAGTTTCGAGTAATATTTTTGCAATATGTCGAATATGACGACGAAGTGCTTCATGCTTGTTTCTAATTTTATCAGCTACAACCATTGCATCTTTTAAGTCGTCACTTAATGGAATTAAGCTACGTTGATGTTTGGACATTTCTACCAAAGATTGAGCGAAATCTTGTAATTGATGCATTTCCCTCTTTATTTCTGTTTTACTTTTTAATTCTTCGTCCATTTCTGGTGTTAAGTCGTCGATATCGTTGGCTGACTGGGGCATAATGGTTACTAATGTAATTTATATAAATATTACCTTTATTATAGCTTGAATTTAAATGCGCAAAAACTAATAAAGTAATATTTTGAATCTAAACCTTAGCTTAAATCTAATTTTAAACTCAAAACGCAGCAAATAAGTAGATAAAAACATTATGACGAAAGTAAACCAACCTGTGGATCCATTAATCGAACAACTTGGCCAAGTAAAAAATCGAGTGGCTAAAGTTCTTGAACTTGCTAAATCTTTAGGCGCAGATGGTGCTGAGGTAGCGATGAGTCGTCAACAAGGATTAAGTGTTGGCACTCGTCTTGGTGAAGTTGAAAATGTAGAGTTTACGAACGATGGTGCTTTAGGCATAACTGTTTATCAACAAGGCCGTAAGGGGAGCGCATCAACGGCTGATTTATCAGAAAAGGCACTGACTCAAGCGGTTGAAGCTGCTGTTAATATCGCTAAATATACATCTGTTGATGATTGCTCGGGTTTAGCTGATAAAGAATTGCTTGCAATGAAACCACTAGACTTAGATTTATATTACCCTAAAGATCTAAGCACTGAACAAGCGATAGAAATAGCAAAAGAATGCGAACGTAGTGCCTTAGACAGTGATAAACGTATAACCAATTCAGATGGCGCAAATTTAGATTGTTTTTCAGGTTTTAAAGTTTATGGTAATAGTCACGGGCAATTAGTTGATTATCCTAGTTCAAGACATAGTATAAGCTGCGTGGTGATTGCAGGGAATGGTGATGACATGCAGCGTGACTACGCTTATGACGTTAATCGTGACTTTTCATTATTAGATAGCGGTGTAGATATTGGCACCAAAGCGGCGAGCGAAGTTATATCACGCTTAAACCCACAAAAGTTATCGACTATGAAAGTTCCAGTATTGTTCCGCTCTGATATTGCGAATACAGTATGGGGACATTTTATTTCTGCAATTAGTGGTGGTAATTTATATCGTAAATCATCATTTTTACTGGATGCTATAGGTAAAGATGTTTTCCCTAACTTCTTGTCTATTCATGAGCGACCTCATATACCTAAAGCATTGGCAAGTAGTGCTTTTGATAGTGAAGGTGTGTTAACTAAAGACAGAGATATCATTACTAATGGTTCGCTACAAAGCTATCTTTTAACGAGTTATTCTGCTCGTAAATTAGGTTTAACGACTACCGGGCATGCTGGTGGAATTCATAATTGGTTAGTAAAAGATAAGAATGTTGCATCTAAAGGAAGTAAAGCTGCAGATTTTGATGCCATGTTAAAAACCTTAGGCACAGGCTTATTAGTTACTGAATTAATGGGACAAGGAGTAAACGTTGTGAATGGCGATTATTCTCGTGGAGCTGCAGGTTTCTGGGTCGAAAATGGAGAGATTGCTTATCCTGTAAGTGAAATTACTATTGCTGGTAATTTAGAACAAATGTTTAAAGGGATTATTGCCGTTGGCTCTGACCTTGATAAGCACGGTAGTATTAGTACTGGCTCAATACTCATTGATGAGATGCAAATAGCTGGTCAATAACTGAGCTTAATACGTTGTAATCAGAGCCCCTGTAACTGTAAACCGTATGCGTAGGATTTAGTCTGCACATACGGTTAATTGAATATAAAAGTAAAAGCTTAGGTTAAAAGTATTGTTGCGGTACCTAAAAAGGCAAAAATACCTACAACATCAGTAACCGTGGTAATAATAACGCTGCCAGCAAGTGCTGGGTCAATATTCAAACGCTTAAGTAATAATGGAATTGCGACCCCCGCTAAACCTGCGGCGGTCATATTCATCAGCATAGCAAAAGCTATGACAACGCCTAGCATTAAATCTTGTTTCCAAATAGCAACAACTGAAGCTATTAATAAAGCCCAAATTATGCCGTTGAGGAAGCCAATCGCGACTTCTTTATGTAATAGCGCGCGCGCATTACTATTACCAACATGGCCTAATGCCATACCACGTATAACTAAGGTTAAGGTTTGATTACCGGCTACGCCACCCATACTTGGCACCAACGAGTTAAGTACTGCTAGTATTGCTAATTGCTGAAATAACCCTTCGAACATACTTGTAACGGCTACTGCAAATAAGGCGGTAATTAAGTTAACCCCTAGCCATAAAGAGCGTTGTTTAGTACTTTTTAATACAGGAGCAAATGTATCGGCTTCATCATCTAAACCTGCCATACTCATCATAGAATGCTCTGCATCTTCACGAATTATATCAATAACATCATCAATGGTGATACGACCAAGTAAGTGACCTTTTTTATCAATGACAGGAGCAGAAAACCAGTCATGCTTTTCAAACAATTGCGCAACATCATGTTCACTCATATTAGCTTGTACAGCTTCTATTTCTGCATCAATCAACTTGGAAATGATAACCTCAGGTTTAGCGGTTATAATAGCGGCTAGTGACACAGCACCAATGAAGTGATTACTTCGGTCGACGACATAAAATGAGTCTGTTGCTTCAGGTAGTTGACCTTTTAAGCGTAAATAGCGTAATACTACGTCAACACTTACCTCAGGTTGTAGCGTAATGGTATCAGTGTTCATGATACCACCTGCTGTCTCTTTGTCATAAGATAGCGCAGTTTCTACCCGTGCTCTATCCTGAGAGTCCATAGAATCGAGAACTTTTCTATAAACAGTATCAGGTAAGGTACGTAACACTTCTGCTAGATCATCAACATCCATACCTTCAGCAACGGCAGCCAGTTTTTCAGGCTGCATGCTTTGTAAAATGCCTTTACGTACTTCTTCATTTAATTCTTCAAGTACTTCACCATGGTGTTCAGCATCAATAAGTTGCCATAATAATGCGCGACTCTTAGCTGGAGAAGATTCAAGGAATAGCGCGAGATCATAGGCAGACATGTCTTGTAATAATTTGCGTACATAGACAAACATACCACCATCAAGTGCTTCATTAATTTGGTGTAGTCTTTCTTGAATATATTCTTGTTCTATTAGATCCGGCATAGATATCTTACTTGAGCGTAGGGAATGATAAATACCAACGCTATTAAACACTTGAGAGTGGGTGTGTAATAGACTTAATATTTTTTATTATGGTTAAGTTTATCGTAACTTAGCGTTTCTTTCAGCTTTTTTACTTATTTAACTTGAACTTGGTTTAAGATATTTTTAATTAATTGAAAATATTAAGAATCTTACTTTTACTATACTCATGCTTGATAGTTTTCTACTTTTGACCTGCAAGCAGTAGGGAAAATCGAGCGTCAATAGCTAGTCTATCGCACGTAAATAGCTGTTTGAGGAATATTTATTAAGCCGATCTTGGGCTATTTATTCATCTTCATCAAACTTAGCTTCAATCAGCTGGCTTATAGCTTCTAATGCAGCGGGTGCATCGGTTCCTTGAGCGGTGACTGTTACATTTTTTCCTTGTCCACCAGCTAAGAGCATTATGGCCATTATGCTATTGGCGTCAGCTTCTTTTTCTTCTAATGATAGGGTTATTTGGGCGGAGAATTTCTGACAAAGTAAGGCTAATTTACTTGCAGCTCGGGCATGTAAGCCAAGTTTGTTAATTATAGTTAATTCTTTACTGACGATGATATCATCATGGTTCTTGTTATGCTTTTGAATAGACATAATGAGTTTTACTCTTTAATTTTCTTAATGTCTCGATGATGAGTTTGAACATGTTGTTGTTCTTTACTAAAGTTCTTTGCTAATAAATCAGCAATATAAACAGAGCGGTGTTTCCCACCCGTACAACCAATTGCAATAGTAACATAACTACGGTTATTGCGTTCTAGATGGGGTAACCAAGTCATCATAAAACTATTAATTTGCCAAATAAACTTTGTCACAATTGGCTGACTAGAAAGGAAGTCTTTTACTGGTTGCTCTAAACCTGTAAAAGGTTTTAGTTCAGTTTCCCAATGAGGATTAGGAAGAAAGCGTGCATCGAATACATAATCAGCATCAGCAGGAATACCGTGTTTAAAGCCAAAAGACTCGAAGACTAAAACCATTTTACCGGTTTTCTTTCCAAGAATTCTTTCTCGTACCAAGTCAGCTAATTGGTGCGGAGTTAGCTGGCTGGTATTGATATATAAGTCGGCATTGGTAGAAATAGGTGCTAATAGTTTCTTTTCGAGTGATATCGCTTGGTCTAGCGCAATATTCTCTTTAATTAGAGGATGTAAGCGCCTTGTTTCACTAAAACGACGAATAAGGTCATTGTCATCTGCATCTAAAAATAATGTCGTTACATCAACTGCATCAGGTAAATATTCAATGATCTCTACAATATCCTTAGGATTGTTAGGTAAGTTACGAACATCTAGGCTTACTGCAACATTGTCATAATCATTAATCACGGTATGGGTTAATGCAGGTAGTAAATTAACAGGAATATTATCAACACAATAATATCCTAAATCTTCTAATACTCTTAATGCAACTGATTTCCCTGAGCCAGAGCGGCCACTAACAATGATAAGTTTCATATTTTTAAGTTCCGCATGAATTAGCTATGCATTAGGTTTTATTGTGTAGAAATATATTTCAACTTATTGATTAAGCGGTTTGTTGAATAAGATCAAACATCTCTTGTTGGCTAGTGCATTTACGAACTTTTTTAGCTGTTTTGCGATCACTAAATAGTTTGGCAATACTTTGCAACGTTTCTAAATGCGCTTGCGTATTGTCTTCAGGTACAAATAGGCAAATAAATATATCAACAGGTCTATTATCAATTGCGTCGAAGTCAATTGCGTTTTCAGTAGTTAAAAACACGGCAATAGCTTTGTCTGTATTGTTTAGTCTGCCGTGAGGGATAGCGATACCGTTGCCGATACCAGTACTCCCCATTTTCTCTCTATTCATTAAGCTATCTAATAGATCTGTTGGGTTAGAGTCAATTAGTTCATTGGCGGCAAGTTGGCAAATTAGTTCAAGTAAACGCTTTTTGCTTTGAACTGGAACTGCACAACGTGTGCAGTTCAGTGTTAATATATTTTGTAGTGTCATAATTATAATGGATAAAACTAATGTTGTGTTATTTTGCCTTTGTATTTGAGTACTTGGCGATCTAGTTTATCCACCAAAGTATCTATCGAGGTATACATATCAGCACTTACTGCTGAAGCATGAATTTCACTGCCTTTTAAATGTATAGTTGCTTCAGCTATCTGTTCTAACTTTTCAACAGTCAAGACTACATGAACATTATTGATATGATCAAAATGTCGCTCTAATTTAGCTAATTTTGTTTCAACACAATCGCGTAATGATGACGTTACTTCTACATGGTGACCGGTAAGGTTAATTTGCATAAGTATGTTCCTTCTCTAGTTAATTCAGAAAATAAAGTCACAGGCTATAATAAACTCTTACGTTGGTTGGACGGTGGTATAGATAAGGATTCACGATACTTAGCTATAGTACGTCTAGCAACATTAATTCCTTGTTGTGCTAGTAAGTCTGCCATTTTGCTATCACTGAGCGGTTTAGCGGGTGTTTCTGCTAAAATGAGTTTTTTAATTAATGAACGTATGGCAGTTGATGAACATTCACCTCCATTTTCGGTACTAACATGACTTGAAAAAAAGTATTTTAATTCAAAAATACCTCTAGGCGTGTGCATATATTTTTGCGTAGTTACGCGAGATATAGTTGACTCATGCATATCCACGGCTTCAGCAATATCATTTAATACCATAGGTCGCATCGCTTCAGCGCCATGTTCTAAAAAGCCTTGTTGACGTTGTACAATGCAGTTAGATACTTTAAGTAAAGTATCATTACGTGACTCTAAACTTTTAATAAACCATTTAGCTTCTTGTAAGTTTGTTCGAATAAACTGTCCGTCATTACTAGAAGATTTTGTTGTTTTTGTCATGGCAGCATATTGTTGATTTACTGATAGCTTAGGAGCAGTATCAGGGTTTAATTCGACAACCCAACGACCATTTTTCTTTTCTACGGAAACATCAGGAATAACATATTGATCATCGCTTTTCACTACTGCATCACCAGGACGAGGATTTAAGCTCTGTATCAAACGCATTACTTCACGTAACTGTTCTTCTTTGAGGCGAGTTTTACGCATTAATTGTCGATAGTCACGATTACCGAGTAAGTCGATATGCTCGCCGATAATTAATTTACTTTCTTTTAAGTAAGGGGTTTCAGGATCAAACTGATTTAATTGAATAATTAAACAATCAGCGATAGAACGGGCTGCAACACCAACAGGATCAAAGACATTAATACGTTTTAATACCGCTTCGACTTCATCAAGTTCCAGTCCTTCTATACCAACACTTTCTAATATTTCTTCACTCGATACCGTAAGATAACCTGCTTCATCAACAGCCTCTATAATAGCGATAGCAACCGTGCGATCAGTTTCTGAAAATGGCGTTAATTCCATTTGCCATAAAAGGTGATCTTGTATTGAATCGATCGTTTCACCTTGATAGGTGTAATCTTCACTTGGGCTACTAATTGCCCCTGTATTTGACGTACCAGCACTGTAACTTTCTTCCCAAGTTGTATCAATGTTCAACTCTTCTGGTATGTCATTTTTCTCCATTGCTTCTGTTGTACTTATCTCATCAATAGAGGCTGATGAATCTTCACTTCCATCACTGGTAGATCGTTCTGTGATGGTGGCTGAAAAAGCTTCTTCAAGTTTATCTCTACTATCCTCTGAATTATTATCTGAGGTTTCTTGATCATTAATTTCAAGCAGAGGATTACTTTCAAGTACTTCTTGAATTTCTTGTTGAAGCTCTAACGTCGATAACTGCAAAAGCTTTATAGCTTGTTGCAGTTGTGGCGTCATGGTTAGTTGTTGTCCTATCCGGAGTTGCAGAGTTGGGCGCATCTACGTTGTCTTAATTCCTGTTATTATTGTTTATAGTTACTAACTTAGAGCAAGTATAGTCTACGAATTTATTATATATGTTAACTATAGCGTGAATTGCTCGCCTAGGTATACATCTCTTACCTTTTGATTAGCAAGAATTTGATTAGAATCTCCTTCTGCTATTATTTCACCGTGACTAACAATGTAAGCATGCTCACATACATCAAGTGTTTCACGAACATTGTGGTCAGTTATTAAGATACCAAGACCACGGTTTTTAAGATGAATAATTATTTTTTTTATGTCGCCGACAGAAATAGGGTCAACACCTGCAAAAGGTTCATCAAGTAATATAAATTCAGGATCTGCTGCTAAAGCACGGGCTATTTCTACGCGTCTTCTTTCCCCTCCTGATAAACTCATACCTAAATTATCTTTAATATGGCTGATATTAAATTCTTCTAAGAGGTGCTCTAATTTTGTTTGCCTTTCATTTTCATTAAGGCCTTTTCGAATTTGTAATATTGCCATAATATTTTCAGTAACGGTTAGTTTTCTAAAAATAGAGGCTTCTTGAGGTAAATACCCAATACCTCGACGTGCGCGTTCATGCATAGGCGATAGTGTTACATCTTCGTCATTCAGCATTATTTGGCCATTATCATTGGGTACTAAGCCAACAATCATGTAAAAAGAAGTCGTTTTTCCTGCTCCATTAGGCCCCAGTAAGCCAACAATTTGTCCTGAGCTTACCGCTAAACTAACGTTTTTAACAACTTTTTTGCTTTTGTAAGCTTTTGATAGGTTTTTAGCTATCAAAGTCGAATTATTAGCTTCGCCGTTATTATTATTGCTTGTTACTGTCATTACTTTTCTTATCTTGTTGAGCTTTTATTTGAGCTGGCTGCAAAACAGTGGTTACTGAATCATTATCACTACTGATAGCTTCCAATTTCTCATTTAGCGTATTGTAAGTGATTATTTCTCCTGTCACTTTACTACCTGCTTGTTGTACTTGCGCATTACCTGAGATGGTAATGATATTTTGATCTGGTTGATAGGTTATCTCATTAGCTTGCAAGCTGATTAAACTACCATCTTCTAATTGTTGTTTGAAAACAGCAGGTTCACCTTTGGCAAGGTAAGTGTCTTGTTTTTGTTGAGTTTTATCATCAACTTTACTGTAAACTTGAACAATATCAGCACTAATCGAAATAGAGCCTTGGTTTATACTAACGTCATCTAAATAACTCGCTATTTTATTTTTTAAATCAGCTGATTGACGTTTCGATTTTATCGTGATTTCTTGTGTGAGATCTTTCTTAGCCGCGCATACTGGAAGTGCTAACGAGAGCAGTAATGAGCTTAATAAGAAACCTTTGCTAATTTTTTTAATTGTCATTTAGAGGGTAACCATTATTTTTTTTGTAAATAGTACGTACATGTTCGGTTAATGTCATCTGTTTAGTGTTTAAGTCAATTATTAAACCTGAGCCATACATAGTGAAGTCTTTTCCTTGCACCATTACCGTTTGATCTGAGCTAATGATATTAGTATTTAAATCAAGCTCTAAATATTTGCAATGAATTTCTTGTATTAAACTATTTTTATCAGTTGCACTTAAGTGTACTCGATGATTTAAAATAACCCTATTATTTTTATATAGCGTTGCTTCTTTAGCGCTAAGCTTCCATGGTGCATTTTTTGTTAGTTTGTTACTCGAGCTATTTTCATTTGCTAAATCGGAGCCGTCAATATTATCTTTCGATGATGCTTGGGGATACAATGTGTACTTAGGTAGCTCGAAGTGTGTTAGTTCAAGTTTGGCATAATGCTCCATTCTCTTAGCAATAATAGCATGTGAAAGTACGCCTGAATCGGTGTAAATATCAGTTTTAAGTGCTTCCGCTATAAAGTCAGGTGTGAGTTCACTGTCGATGACTTCACCTGGTATTATTTTTGACTGTCGCCATTCGATTATTCCATAAACCGTAGCGGCCAATAGCAAGATTAAAAAGGCTAAAAAATTTATCCGTGTCATACACTCGCGCCTGTAGCATTATCAATAGTGTCTTGACATTGCATTATCAAGTCGCAAACTTCTCGTACTGCGCCGAAACCACCATTAATAAAGCTTGTATAATTAGCTTTTGCTGATACAGCTGGATGTGCATCAGACACAGCAATACCTAAACCAACGTGTAAAATACATGCTAAGTCTGGAATATCGTCTCCTATGTAAGCTACTTCATCAGGGGTTAAATTAAGTTTTTGAATTAAAGTCATCAGTGCAGGCAATTTATCTTCTTGCCCTTGTATAATGTGTTTAACATTTAAAGCTGACATCCGGTTAGCTACAATAGCTGAACGTCTACCAGTGATTATTGCAACCTCTACACCACTATTACCAAGTGCTTTTATTCCAAAGCCATCTTTAGTATGGAATGCTTTAAGTTCTTCGCCATCATTACCTAAATAAATACGACCATCTGAAAAAACACCATCAACATCACAAACAAGTAATTTAATTTTTTTGGCTCGTTCTAATACGTTTAGTGATACATCACCATAAAGTGTATTAGAATTTTGAATAGTATTAGTGATATTTTCCATTTAAAGAACTCCTGATCTTAGTAAGTCATGCATATTCATTGCACCAATAGGTATTTGTTTTTCATCAACGATAATCAAACCATTGATTTTTTTATCTTCCATTATATTTAGCGCTTGCGCTGCTAACATGTCTGCTTGTGCTAAAGTTGGGAATTTAGTCATAACGGTTGTTATATTGTCCCGATGAATATCAATTTGTAAATCAAGAATTCTCCGTAAATCACCATCAGTAAATAAACCAACAAGTTGCTTATGTTTATTAACAACGGCGGTCATGCCTAAGCCTTTAAGTGACATTTCCACTAATGCGTCTTTTATCAATGCATCTTCTGAAATAATAGGAATACGATCGCCTTGATGCATAATATCACTCAAGCGAAGTAATAAACGTTTACCTAAACTACCACCAGGGTGAGATAAAGCAAAGTCATCTGCGGTAAACCCACGAGCATTAAGTAGAGCAACGGCAATAGCATCGCCCATTACTAATGTTGCAGTAGTACTGGACGTTGGAGCTAATCCTAATGGGCAAGCTTCAGCCGAAACCTTGATACAAATATGTGTATCAGCTAATTTGGCTAATGTAGAGTTGATATTGCCCGTCATAGCGATGAGTGTTGCCCCAATGCGTTTTATCACAGGCGTAATCGCGAGAACTTCGCCTGTTTCACCTGAATTAGAAATTGTTAGTACAACATCGTCTTTGGTGATCATACCCAGATCACCATGACTGGCTTCACTTGGGTGAACAAAAAAAGCAGGGGTGCCCGTACTTGCTAATGTGGCTGCTATTTTACCGCCAATATGTCCCGACTTCCCCATACCAATAACAATAACACGGCCTTGGCAGTTAAACATTAATTGACAGGCGTATTCAAAGTTATGGTCAATATATTGCAATAACTCTTTAATTGCTTGTTGTTCAATGTTAATTACATTTTTAGCAAGTTTTTTAAAGTTTTTCATGGCTCAGCTTAAACTAATATTTTGTGCTAGTTAATGGTTGTTTGGCTATAAAGTAATGCTTGATAACCACAAAAACACATTAATAATAATGCACCTTTTATGCGGGTAAGTCTAAAGCAGCCCGCTTTACGGCTAAAACACAGTAAAAATAGTAACCCTGTGATTGCGAGCATAATAGGAATGTCGCGAATCGATGCTTCAGGATTTATTGGGCCTGGTGCGATAATACCTGCAAAAGGCAATACTGCTAGTATGTTAAAGAGGTTAGAGCCGACAATATTCCCCATCGCTAAGTCATCTTCTTTCTTTAAGATGCTCGCAATACTTGCTGCTAATTCAGGCAAGCTTGTGCCAATAGCAATAATAGTTAAACCAATAACAAGATCACTAATACCATAGGCTTTTGCAATAAATATTGAAGAATCAACAAGGAAGTGAGCGCTTAATACTAATAAAACAATACCAACGATTAACCAGAAAATAGATTTGGATGTACTTGTTGCTTCTGGTATATCTTGTTCAGCTTCAATAATTAAAGGGTCATCAATTTTGTTGGCTTTTCGTTGTCGCATGGCCTTGATTAATAAAATTGATATAAAACCGAAAAAACTCACCATTAAAATAATACCTTCAGTCAAACTAAAGAAATTATCAGAAATCATCCAGTAAGCTACTAAAGAAAATAGCAATAAAAGTGGCAATTCTTGTTTAATGGTTGAAGAGGATACCATTAGGGGTTTTATTAAGACGCTAAGACCTAACACTAGTGCTATATTGGTAATATTTGAACCAACCGCGTTACCAATGGCTGTATCAGGGCTTCCTTGCAAAGATGCTGCCGCAGCTACCATCATTTCGGGAGCTGATGAGCCCATGGCAACTATCGTTAAACCAATGATCATTGGTGAAACGCCTATATTTCTTGCTAATGATGATGCACCTAAAACAAATTTATCCGCACTCCACACGAGTACAGTAAGGGCAATTAATAATATTCCAACGTGTTCTAACATTTATGACTCCAGTTTTGAGGTGCAAATTGTCGCTGTTTGTAGCAGAAAAAAAAAGGAATTAATTCGATTAAAAGAAAATAAGCGATATAAAAAGCTAAAAACATCCCTTTTTACATTTTCTAACACTTAATGATGCTTATTATTCACTAAATTGTGAATTTTTAGTGAAGAATTTGAGGTGGTCAGGTAAAATCGTTTTTAATCAATAAGGCATAATTAATAATATGATCGAAAACGATAAGCATGAGAATTTAGTTGATATACATAATCTAACCTTTAAACGAGGTGAGCGGGTTATTTATAATGATATAAGTTTGTCTATACCTACAGGTAAAGTTACCGCCATTATGGGGCCAAGTGGTATTGGCAAAACTACTTTATTACGTTTAATTGGCGGGCAGATTAAACCTGAATCTGGAAAAATCTTATTTGCAGGTAATGATATTCCACAGCTTTCTCGAAAAAATCTATATGAAACGCGTAAACGTATGAGCATGCTTTTTCAAAGTGGCGCGCTTTTTACAGATATGAATGTTTATGACAATATTGCTTTTCCTATTCGTGAACATAGTCAGTTACCTGAAGCTATAATTGAAAAAATAGTATTGATGAAACTTGAAGCCGTAGGATTACGCGGTGCACGAGATTTACATCCTAATGAACTCTCTGGTGGTATGGCTCGACGTGTTGCTTTAGCACGTGCAATAGCACTTGATCCTGAATTAATTTTATACGATGAACCTTTTGCGGGACAAGATCCGATATCTATGGGGGTAATTGTTCGTTTAATTCGTTCGTTAAGCGATGCTTTAGGTTTAACATCTGTTGTTGTGTCTCATGATGTACCAGAAGTAATGAGTATTGCTGACTACATTTACATTATTGCGGAACAAAAAATTATTGGTCAAGGAACTCCTGATCAAATTAGAAATCATAACTCTTCATTGGTTAAACAGTTTGTGCATGGCGAGGCTGATGGCCCAGTGCCTTTTCACTTTGAAGCGCCTAATTATCAAAATGAATTAATTAAAGGTTCAAACGCGTTAAGCGAAAGAGGGAAGCGTTGATGAATCAATTACAGCTATTAGGTAGAAATACTTTAGCGTTAATTAGTGGGTTAGGGCGGGCAGTTATTGTTTTACTCTCGGCATTACTTCATATCCCTAACATTCGCAAAGGAACGCCACTGTTAATAAACCAATTGTACAGTATTGGTGTGATGTCATTAGTTATTACGGTTGTTTCTGGTGGCTTTATCGGTATGGTGCTAGCGTTACAAGGCTATACCATCTTGGTGAGTTATGGTGCAGAAGCAAGTCTTGGACCTATGGTTGCCTTATCCTTGCTGCGTGAATTAGGTCCTGTCGTTGCTGCGTTATTGTTTGCTGGCCGTGCTGGTTCAGCACTGACAGCTGAAATAGGCTTGATGAAAGCGACTGAACAATTATCAAGTTTAGAAATGATGGCAGTAGACCCTTTACGCCGTGTGATTGCTCCACGGTTTTGGGCTGGATTTATTAGCTTACCGCTATTAGCCGCTATATTCTCTATGGTGGGGATATTAGGAGCCCATTTAGTTGGTGTTGACTGGTTAGGAGTTGATTCAGGTACTTTTTGGTCTGTTATGCAGGCGCAGGTAGATTTTAATAAAGATATTTTAAATGGTATTATCAAAAGTGTAGTTTTTGCTTTTGTTGTTACTTGGATTGCTGTTTATAAAGGGTTTGATTGTGAACCTACCTCTGAAGGTATTTCAAGAGCCACAACTTCAACTGTGGTACAATCATCGTTATTAGTCTTAGCACTCGATTTTGTTTTAACGGCATTGATGTTTGCAAGGTAATATTGATTGTGAATACCTGCTTTGTTTGGGTGTTAAGTAAATTTAAAAGGCGTTTGGTGAAAACATGTTGTCAAAAAAAGTAGAGTTATTGGTAGGTTTTTTTGTTGCTTTAGGTATTGCTGCATTACTTGTGTTGGCACTTAAAGTTGCTAATACGGGGATGTCGGGGGGAGGTGAGCATTACAACCTTTTCGCCAAGTTTGATAATATTGGTGGATTAAAAGTTCGTTCTCCTATTAAAGTAGGTGGCGTTGTTGTAGGTCGTGTTAGTGATATCTCTCTTGATGAAACAGATTATACGCCTGTGGTTACATTAGAGATTTACAGTAAATATAATCAATTTTCAGAAGCAACGTCAGTCGCTATTTTAACTGCTGGATTATTAGGTGAACAATATATAGGCCTTCAACCTGGCTTTATGATTGAATCGTTAGATATTCTTCAACCCAATGACTTTATTGAAGATACCAAACCTGCTTTAGTTTTAGAAGAATTAATAGGGCAGTTTTTATTTAGCCAAGGAAGTGGTGATTAGTAATGAAAGAGGAAAAAGTCCATAAAATGATAAATTTAAAAACCACATTATTTCTTGTTGTTATTTTATCTTGTTTATCAATACAAAGCAGCTTTGTATTTGCAGCTCAACAAGCAACGAATAATATAGAAGATGAAGAAACAGAAGACTTTGTTGATGCGTCTCGTATTTATGTCGATAAAAAAGACCCATATTTAATGATCAAGGAAGTTGCCGGTAATACCTTTAAGCGCTTTGCTGATGAACAACAAGCAATAAAAGCTGACCCAAATATTATTAAGAATATTGTTCGTGAAGAATTAATGCCTTACATTAATTATCAATATTCAGCATTTAAAGTTATTGGTAAGCATTTAAAGAATACTACCGAGCAAGAACGAAAAGAGTTTGTGCCGGTTTTTAGAGAGTACTTAATTACTTCTTATGCACAAGTTTTTACCTTATATGATAATCAAGTTGTGGAATTCTCTCCAGCTAAGGACTTTGCTGATAATAAAATTGTTGCAGTAGATACTCGTATTATTATGCCAGATAGAGAAAATATTGATGTTTCATTTAAAGTAAGAAAAAATAGAAAAACAGATGAATGGAAAGCCTTTGATATGATAGCAGAAGGTGTTAGTTTACTCGACAGTAAACAGGCTGAATTAGGCGGAGTTATTCGTCAAAAAGGCTTGCCCCATGTTACCGAGCTATTAAGAGAGAAAAGTGAGCGAGATATTGTTTTTAAAGACTAATTTGTCACGATAAAACATTAAGATAACCTCAGTAAATGGCGAAAAATTTGTGGATAAAATTACGTTAAATGTAACTGAAGATAATGGCGTGTTAGTTGGTGAATTAACACGACAAACAGTGATGCAAATATCTAAAAAAAGTATTAAGCAGATCATTACCCAGCAATCTTTAGTGATAGATTTACAACAAGTTACTCGAATTGATACGGCAGGGCTTGCTTGGCTTTTCTATTTATTAGAACAAGCGAATAGCAGTCGTTGTCAATTATCTTTTAGTAACATCCCAACAAAACTAAAAAATTTAATTAGCTTAAGTGGTGTAGAGGGTTTTCTACCTCTCGCTAACAAAAGCTAAGAATACCAGATTAAGGAATACCCTTTGGAAGTAATAGAAATAGAAAAATTGATAAATGACGCGCTAGAGCTTGATGAACTATTGGTTAAATTTGATGGTTCACAATGTAGTGTTATTGCCGTTGCTGATATGTTTGGAGAATTATCTCGCGTTAAACGACAACAAGTTGTTTTTGCAGCTCTAGCTGATGCGATTAAAGATGGCAGTATACATGCAGTAACAGTAAAAACTTTTACTACTGCGCAATGGCAACGTGATAAATTATTCAATATGTAAGAGTTGTGCCTAATACGATTAATCCTAGTTGGTATTCAAACGTAATTCAAAACAATTTAGTACTCTAGAAACCTACAATGGTTGTGAGACAAATTGTTTAATAAGTAAAGGCATGCAATACTAGTTAAGTATTTATCCATTCATTTTTTAAGTAAGAAGTAAGCATTTTGGACGCATTTAAAGTTATTGGTGGCAAGCCACTACATGGTGAAGTTACTATCTCTGGGGCTAAGAACGCCGCACTCCCTATTTTAATGTCAGCACTGTTATCAAAAACGCCTATTGTTTTTAGTAATGTACCTAAGTTAAATGATATTTTAACAACAGTAAAATTATTAGGTCAATTAGGTGCTAAGACACAATGGTTAGCTGAAGATAAATTAGAAATAGATGCGAGTAATATCACTCAGTGTTGTGCTCCTTATGATCTTGTTAAAACGATGAGAGCCTCTATCTTAGTGCTTGGTCCATTGCTTGCCCGTATGGGGCATGCTGAAGTTTCATTACCTGGAGGATGTGCTATTGGTGCCCGCCCTGTGAATTTACATATTCAAGGTTTAAAAGCGATGGCTGCCGATATAGATGTAGAAAATGGCTATATTGTTGCGAATAAAGAAGGTCGTTTAACTGGCGCTAATATCTTTATGGATGTGGTCAGTGTTACCGGCACTGAAAACCTAATGATGGCTGCAGCATTAGCTGATGGCGTTACTATTATTGAAAATGCGGCGCAAGAGCCTGAAATTGTAGATTTAGCTAACTGCTTAATTAGTATGGGAGCAAAAATTTCGGGTGCTGGCACTAATACACTAACCATTGAAGGAGTTAGTGAATTATGTGGTAGTGAATATAGTGTTATGCCTGATCGAATTGAAACCGGTACTTTTTTGGTTGCTGCAGCGGTTACTCAAGGAAAAGTAAGGTGTTTAAATACTGACTCGAGTGGCTTAGAAGCTGTATTGTCTAAACTCACTGAAGCTGGTGCTGTTATTAGTATTGGTGAAAATAGCGAAGGTGAAGAATGGATTGAGTTAGCAATGACTCAAAAACCAAAAGCAGTTAGTGTTAAAACTGCGCCACACCCTGCATTTCCAACAGATATGCAAGCGCAATTTATGACTTTGAATGTATTAGCACAAGGTACAGCAACGGTAATCGAAACTATTTTTGAAAATAGATTTATGCATGTACCTGAGTTACAAAGAATGGGAGCAGACATTACCCTTGAAGGTAATACTGCCATTGTAAAAGGTGTTAATTCATTAAACGGTGCACAAGTGATGGCAACAGATTTACGTGCTTCTGCAAGTTTAGTTATTGCCGGTTTAGTAGCAGAAACTCCCACTCAAGTTGACCGTATTTACCATATCGATCGCGGTTACTTAAAAATAGAAGATAAATTACAAGCTTTAGGTGCAGATATTACTCGTATTAATATTGATTAATAAGAGTGGCATTACCGTAAAATCCTATTGATTTTATTGTAATAAAGCTGAATAACATACAAAAGCCAGAATTTACGTGGAATATTCTACTGTAAATTCTGGCTTTTTCAGTATTATAAATGGCGTAATTTCGAAAATAACCAACACCTTCTGTTGTTTTACCATTAGAATGCGCCTCGAAATTTGTTTACTATAATCAAGACAGAAATACTCTGTTTGCTTTGTTGAGGTTCGCCAATGCTATTTACTGGTTCATTTAATACGGATTGTCCAATTCGTCAGAAAATTCGTGAGTTTTACCGCATAGATGAAAATGCTGCTGTTGACCATATTTTACCATTTGCAGAAGTAAATGTGAGTGCACGAAGCCGTGCTTGGGAACGTGCCCGTAAAATGGTGTTGCAGATTCGTCGAGACCAAGAAGGTAATGGTGCCATTGATGCACTATTAAATGAATACTCATTGTCTTCGGATGAAGGTGTTGTACTGATGTGTTTGGCAGAAGCGCTTTTACGTGTGCCTGATAAGCATACTCAAGACGCTTTGATACGTGATAAAATATCACAAGGTCAATGGAGTACCCATTTAGGTACAAGTGACTCTATTTTTGTTAATGCCTCTTCTTGGGGGTTATTAATCACTGGCTCTATGGTTGATTATGCAGATAAACGTAAACAAGATAAATTTGGTTTATTGAAAAAAACTATTGGCCGTTTAGGCGAGCCTGTAATTCGTAAATCAATGAATTATGCTATGAAAATTATGGGTAAGCAGTTCGTAATGGGAGAAACCATTAAAGAAGCGACTGTACGTGCTGCTACTAAAGAGCAGCAAGGTTATGTTTACTCTTATGACATGTTAGGCGAAGGTGCTCGTTCAATGGCTGATGCTGAGCGATATTTGAAGTCATATCAAGATGCTATTGAAGAAATTGGCAAAGTTGCACTTGCTTCAGGTAAAAATGATCCGCGCCGTGTTCCTGGTATTTCAGTAAAATTATCTGCTATTCACCCTCGTTATGAGTTTACTCATCAAGCGCGAGTAATGGATGAAATTGTACCTAAATTAAAGGCCTTATGCTTACAAGCGAAACACTATAATATTGGCTTAACTGTTGATGCCGAAGAGTCTGAGCGTTTAGATATATCACTTGATATTATCGAAGCGGTTTTTACAGATACAGATCTTGGTGATTGGCAAGGATTTGGTATTGCATTACAAGCTTATCAAAAACGTGCAATGTTTGTTGTTGATTGGTTAAGAGATCTTACACTTAAAACCAATCGTCGTATGATGGTTCGTTTAGTTAAAGGTGCTTATTGGGATACCGAGATTAAAAACGCTCAAAAAGATGGTATGGTTGATTTTCCTGTATTTACGCGTAAGTCTTCAACTGATGTTTCTTATCATGCTTGTGCGAATAAATTACTTGATTACCGCGATAGTATTTACCCGCAATTTGCCACACATAATGCTTACACAGCGGCAACTATTGTCGAGCTTGCTGGTGAAGATAAAAATGGTTTTGAATTCCAATGTTTACATGGCATGGGTGATTCTTTATATGATCAAATAGTATCTCAAGAAAGCATTCAATGCCGGATTTATGCACCTGTAGGGCATCATGAAGACTTATTGGCTTATTTAGTACGCCGTTTATTAGAAAATGGTGCTAACTCTTCTTTTGTGAATGCAATTGTTGATGAATCACAACCGGTAGAGTCTTTACTTGAAGATCCAGTTGAAAAAACACAACGCTTAAAAGATAGATACAACGGGCAAATCATGATGCCTATTGACCTTTATCGTAATGAAAATAAGAAAAAATTAAGCATTACAATTGACAGTCGCGATAATTCAAAAGGTCTTGATTTAACTGATATCCCGACTATTACTGATTTGAAATCAGCATTAGATAATTGGCTGGTTGATAATCTATTAAATAAGAATGATGTACCTGAAGGCGCCGAACCTGTTAGAAATCCAGCTAATCATAGTGAAATAATTGGCTTTCATTATCTTCATACCAAAGATGATATGTTAGCAATGATAGACCAGGCTGATCGTGCTTTTGTTACTTGGTCGAAAACACCGGTCAAAGAACGTGCCGACTTATTATGTCGTATCGCTGATATTTTAGAGCGACATATGGACGAATTGATTGCCTTATGTATCAAAGAAGCAGGTAAAGTTACACAAGATGGTATTGATGAAGTGCGTGAAGCCGTTGATTTTTGTCGATACTATGCTGCCCGTGCAATAGAACAAAGTGTTGATGAAAGGCTTGAACCTCGTGGTGTTGTATTATGTATTAGTCCTTGGAACTTTCCTCTCGCAATATTTTTAGGACAAGTTGCTGCAGCAATAGTGACGGGTAACACTGTATTGGCGAAATCTGCAGAACAAACAAGTCTTATTGCTTTACGAACTATTGAATTAATGCAATCAGTGGGATTACCTCAAGATGTTGTACAGGTTGTTTTAGCTCGAGGTAGTGATGTAGGCAGTATAATCGTGCCTGATGAAAGAGTTGCTGCCATTATGTTTACAGGCTCGACTGAAACAGGAACGCGAATTTCTCAAACATTAGCAGAACGAGGAGGCGACCAAGTTCCATTGATTGCTGAAACAGGTGGACAAAATTGCATGATAGTTGATTCTACTGCTTTACCAGAGCAAGTAGTTGATGACGTCATTTCATCTGGTTTTCAATCAGCAGGTCAACGTTGTTCAGCTTTAAGAGTACTATTTCTACAAGAAGATATTGCGGATGGTGTTATTACCATGCTTAAAGGTGCTCTAGCTGAACTGCATATTGGTAATCCAGCAAGGTTAAGCACGGATGTAGGCCCAGTTATTGATCAAAAAGCACTTGATGCACTTAATGCTCATAGTGATTACATGGAAAGTAATGGTACGCTTTTATATCAGTGTGAACTATTTGGTGGCGAGAACGGGCAAGATACTCAGCCTGAAGATGGTCACTTTTTCTTTGCTCCACGTTTGTATGAAATTAATGACATTAATGTTTTAACCAAAGAAGTTTTTGGTCCTTGTGTTCATATTATTCGCTTTAAAGGCGAAGAAATAGAAGACGTTATTGAAAAAATCAATAGTACAGGCTTTGGTTTGACTATGGGAATTCATACGCGTATAGAGCATAGAGCGATTGAGTTAGCCAAATTATCACGAGCAGGTAATGTTTATATTAACCGTAATATCATTGGTGCGATTGTAGGCGTACAACCTTTTGGTGGACGAGGTCTGTCAGGCACAGGTCCTAAAGCAGGTGGACCTAATTACCTTTCGCGTTTAGTAGTTGAAAAAGCAACACCAGATGAAGAGAAAGTTCATTTATTACCTGCACAAGCACTGGCTTTAACTGGTGATAAAAAAGAGCAAAGCCAAGCTGATGATTATATGGGTATAGCTGATGATGCACAAAAGAAATGGCGCTTAACAGATTTAAATACACGTATTTCGCATGTTAGACAATTACTGGCAAAAATTGCCCATGTTGAAATTGTGGATGACTTAGCTGAGAACTTAAATCGCACCTTAGCAGCAGCGCGTGATCAGTTAATCAATATTGAAAAACGTATGAAAAAACCCCAAGAGTTACCAGGGCCTACAGGTGAATCTAATATCATTTACTTAGAAAACCGTGGAAATCTTATTTGTTTTGCAGACGATAATGTAAGTTTTCATTTTTGGGTTATGTCTGTTGTAACAGCATTAGCAACCGGTAATACGGTAATATCAGTGGTGTCTGATTTGTATTATGAAGAAGCATTAGCTTTTAGAGATAAATTTATTTCTACTGGGGCAGATGTTGGTATTTTACAAGTTGCCAAATTGCATCATCTAGAAGCTATGCTAGCTCATGATGCGCTTGCTGGTGTTGTAGTCGACAGTAGTTGTGACTTAAAACATTACATGAGTGAAAAGCTTTCTCAACGCAAAGGAGCAATTTTACCTGTGATTACTTCAGAGTATTTTGATAACTTAATTCAACGTTTATTAACTGAAAAAACCATTAGTATAGATACTACCGCGTCAGGGGGTAATACATCATTAATGACTTTAGTTGAAGAAGATGACTAACAACAGCTAAAATATTGATATTTTAAGAGGCGAAACTCAATGGTTTCGCCTTTTTTATTTCTTATCCATTGAATATATGGCATTATTTATTTTACTCACTAGAAATTGTGGTACTTTGGATAATGACCAAAATAAAGCCCCTAGATCGTGTCGATATAGCAATCCTAAAAACACTTCAGATAGATGGTCGAATTACTAATGTTGAGTTAGCTAAAAAAGTTAATTTAAGTGCTAGTCCGTGTTTAGATCGTGTTAAACGCCTAGAAGACGGTGGCTATATAAAACGTTATGGCGCATTTCTAAGTGCTCAAAAACTTGGTTATGGTATGACAGCTTTTATACAAGTGACCTTAGATAGAACAACTGCAGATGTTTTTAAGCTGTTCAAAAAAGAAGTGGTCAAAATTGAAGAAATTGTTGAATGTCATTTAGTTGCGGGTGGCTATGATTACTTATTGAAGACACGATTTTCTGACATGGAAAGTTATCGTTTGATTTTAGAAAAAGTTGCGGGTTTACCGTCAATATCACAAACGCATACCTATATGGTTACAGAACATATTAAAGAGGATAGTGGTGTACCATTTAAGTAACTCACTATCAAGATTGATTTAAAAAAGGGTTACTATGAACGCATATGAATATGCACTTCAAGCAAATGGTTCTTTTGCTTTGCCTGATGCCTGTTTTAAAGTAAAAGCATTGATGGAAGATGAAAATTCAGTTATCACTGATTTTGCAGATATTATCAGTATTGATCCATCGATGACCTCTAGATTATTACAATTAGCTAATAGTGCTATTTATAATTTTCCTGGAGAAATCAGTACAATTTCACGGGCGATTACGATTATTGGTACACAAGCCGTATATAATATGATGTTGGTAGACTTAGCCGGCTCTGCTTTTAAACATTTCGAAAACCAAGCCATTAATTTAAAACGGTTTTGGCGTATGAGTATTTATTGTGGTTTGGTTACCAGAGGCTTAGCAATTAAGGCTGGTGTAAAAGATATTGAGCGTTTATTTGTTGCTGGCCTTTTACAGAATTTTGGTGAATTATTAGTTGCTAAAATTACCCCTGAAGTCGCACAAGACTGTGAGCAATATAATCGTGACAATTTACCTTGGGTATTACAAGAAGAAGCACTTGGTTATACTTATACTGATATTTCAGCTGTATTACTTAAAATTTGGCAGTTACCAGAAAAAATTATTATTCCCATTCGTCACTTTCATCAAGCACAAAGTAATCAAATTAATAATGATGTTAAAATTTTAAATTTGGCATCAAGACTCGCTTTATTTGATAGTCATAGTGATCTATTTGAAATTGATGAATTGATCGATCAGTCTTTATGTGAAAGCTTAAAACTCACTAGAGCTGATATTGAACAAGTGGTTGAAATAGCGTCAAAAGATGCGGAGAGTATTTTAATAGTAATGAACCCTAAGCTGTTTTCTAGGTAAGGTGACAAAGGTTGTTTGCATAGAATAGTGGATAAATTACTATACACTTATTGATATTGTATGCTGAGCTTAAAAGAGACAAAGGCAAGAAAGCTTGCTAGCATCGAATGGTTTTAAAAATTAAAATAAGAATATAAAAAGTATAAAAATAAGTGAAGGACGTTTATGAGTACATCTAGAGAACATTTTAGTTCCCGTATTGGCTTTATTCTTGCTGCGGCAGGTTCTGCTGTAGGTATTGGGAATTTAGTTGGCTTTCCTGTGAATGCAGCTAAAAATGGCGGAGGAGCATTTTTAATTTTGTATGCGCTATTCGTTTTTTTAATTTGTTTGCCTGTCATGATTGCCGAAATGGCTGTCGGTAGAAAAACAGCAAAAGAGCCTGTAGGTGCATATAAGTCTTTAAGTAATAATAGTAGTCTTTGGGGGGCTGCAGGCTTTCTAGGTGTTCTAACACCTTTTATGATTGCCGTATTTTATATGGTGATTACAGTATGGATATTTGGCTATATTGTGATGACAATATCAGGTAATTTAGATTACTTAGCAAGTGGTAATGGGTTTGGTGAGTTTATTAATAGCCCATACTTATTTGCTGCTATGGCTGCAGTGGTGGCTATTGTAAACTTTATTTTGGTAGCAGGTGTTAAGGATGGTATTGAAAGAGCGGCTAAAATATTAATGCCTACCTTGTTCTTTATGCTCATCATGATGGTTATTTTTGTCTTAACATTAGATAATGCAATAGCTGGTATCAAATTCTTCTTGATTCCTGATATTAGTAAAATTACTCCTAGTGTTGTGAATGGTGCCTTATCACAAGCATTTTTTTCGCTATCATTAGGCATGGGTATTTTAATTACTTATGGTTCGTATATTGATAATAAAACCAACATTCCTAACTCAGCAAAGTTAGTGGCAATTACTGACACAGGGGTAGCCTTCGTCGCTGGCTTAATGATTTTACCAGCAGTTTTTTCGTTTAATCCTAATGTAAACCCTAGCGAACTAAGTGACAGTTCTGTTTCTTTAATATTTACCTTCTTACCTAAAATATTTTTAGCATTACAAACCTCAATTGGTTATGTTGGGGCAAGCTCTGTTGCGGCATTCTTTTTTCTATTAGTTTTCTTTGCCGCCATTACTTCATTAGTGTCTATTATCGAAGTTCCGGTTTCTTATTTAGTGACAGAAAAAAACAATAGTCGTAAAAAAGCCTTGTCTATTTTATTAATGACAGCAGGAGTATTAACTGTTTTTGCTACGGTATCATTTGGTATGGTTACTTTCTTTACCGAATTTACTTCTTATGCAGGGGGCACTAAGTCATTCTTTGATATTGTGTATGATGTTTTTTATGACACAATATTACCGCTTAATGGCTTCTTACTGTGTGTATTTGTTAGCTACCGCTGGAAGGCAAAGAATTTATCTGAGCATTTAAGTATTGGTAACGATACATATATTGGTTCTTGGGTGGAAAAATATATCAACTTTTCATTAGGAACCTTTATCCCTGCTATTGTCTTGATTATATTTATTAACACCGTAGCACAGAAGTTTTTTAGTGTAAGCCTATTTGGTTTTTAACTTAACGCTTCTACTTAAAATCTTTACAAAGTAACACATCATTAATCTTTGAGCCGAGCAGTGGCATTATTGCTCGGCTTTATTCTTTAAAAAACACTCTAAATTTATTAAGCTATTTCATATGATTGAACACATAAATCCAATTGACTTTACTGATTGTCAGCGCCTTTTTCATGGTCGTGGGCATGCTTACGAAAACTTGTCGCATGTAAATGTTGATTGGTTATCTCCTGTTATGCTGATAACACTATATGAGCCTGTTGATGAGTTGTGGCTACTAACACAAGCCAAAGCATTACAAGCATTAACGGATAAGTGTCGAAGTGTGCAAGTACAGCGTCGATATGAAAAATTTGCGCCAACACAGCTCTTATTAGGTGAAACGGTTGATAGGACTATTGTTACTGAAAATGGTCTTTCTTATCACATTGAACTTGGCAAAGCACAAAATAGTGGTTTGTTTTTAGATATGGCTAATGGTCGTTCTTGGGTTTACCAACAAGCTGCAGGTAAAAATGTGCTCAACTTATTTGCATATACTTGTGCTTTTTCTGTAGCAGCAACCGCAGGTGGTGCAAGTAAAGTTGTCAATATTGATTTAAGTAAGTCGTCATTAAGTAAGGGACGAGAAAATCATCAACTAAATAAGCTGGCAAAAAAAGAGGGTAAACAAGTTGTTTTTGAAGGTGTTGATATTTTTAAATCAAATAGTCGCATCAAAAAGTATGGAAAATATGACCTATTAATTTGTGATCCACCATCATTTCAAAAAGGTAGTGTTAATATTGAGCGTGATTATGCAAAGATTATTCGTAGAATTCCACAATGGATGAATGAAGGTGCTCAGTTATTATTATGTTTAAATTCTCCCGATCTGGATGAAGACTTTTTAAAAAAAGAGGTGGCAGAGGCATGTCCTGAATGTATCTTCGAACAGCGTATAATGAATCCTACTGTTTTTAAAGAAGCTCATGCAGGTAAAGGGCTCAAGGTACTATTATTTTCATATCAGCCATAAGCGGTCGATAAATAATCTCGGTATGAAGTGCTGATTTAATTTGTTGATTATTTCTACACAGAGAATTATTTGACAGGTTTAATGTTAATTTGTTGTAAACAAGTGTTGCAAGATATTTCGAATGACGTTATGTTTACTTCTTTATATATAAATTAAATGTGGATATTCAAATGAAAAAAGTTATCGGTTTATTATCAGTTGTTTTCTTACTTAGTGCTTGTTCTCCTAAAGTAGGAAGTGAAGATTGGTGTGCAGACATGAAAGAAAAAGATAAAGGCAGCTGGACAGCAACAGAAACTAAAGATTTTGCAAAACACTGTATCTTTTAAAGTCATTCAGTATATTATTGAAAATAATTAGCTGCAATTTAGCAGCTAATTATTTTTTCTCCATTAATTCCTCTTCTACTTCTGTATTTCTTATACGAAAATATCTCGCAAATCTTGGTATTCCTGCTTGAGTTTTACCATTATATTTATAGGTGATTGTACTGCCTATTTCAGGCGGATTAGCCCGCTCATCATCGCTAAATCCAGAGCCAATATTAAATGTTATACCCGTCGTTGTTTGTACTGTTATGGCACCTAACATTCCTTGATATTTACCTTTACCACCAATATAAGCTATAACTCTTGCTTCAGCATGCTGATCTTTTTTAAGTTTCATTATGTTATTTGTTCTACCAACATGATAATAAGCATTGCCCTTATGCAACATCAAGCCTTCTCCTTGGTTAGATATAATATTATTGAGGGTCTTATCAAGTTGCTGATTACTAGATAGTTTGAATTGTTTAATCATCTCTAAGTGTGCTGATGATGCCGTATTTGTTATGGTTTTCATCGCTTTTATACGTTCAGTAAATGTACCTGTATGTTTTGGAAGATCAAAAATCATAAAACGCACATTATGCCAACAAGCTTCATCAATCTTAATCTTTCTCACACAGGATACAGTTGTTTGAAATTGATCTCTACCCAACCATAACTCACCATCCATAGGTGTTATGGGCCAGTTTTTAGTAAACCATGTTGGGCTATGTATAATATTACCTTGGCGTGTGAGTAACTGTTGTCCATCCCAGTAACCTCGCATACCATCTAATTTTTCAGAAACCCAATATTGGTTGATATCTTCTACTACTTTGTAGCGGGTTGCATGTTGAATTTCAGGCTTGAAATGTTTGGATTGGTAAGCATAAGCAGGGATAAATAATAGTAAATTGAAAAATAAGTATATTAAAAATTTTGTGATTGTCAGCTGTAGCATTGTGAACGTCCATGTTTTCTTATTTATGTTATTTATTTAATCATAGTCTAAAATATAGACTATGATTAAATAAATAACTACTCGACAATATTCAAGGAATGAATGTTTATGCGTCAATTTAAGTTTGTATTAATAGTTAGTCTTATTTGGAGTTTTTCACCTAATTTATTAGCAAAAAAGCATTGTGCTCCCTTATTAGAAAAGCTTCATCATGTGCAATCGTTACAACGCAATGGCTATTCAGTTCAAGAAGGAATAAGGTTACGAAAGCGTGAAGATGCAGCTAGAGAGCGTTGGTGGCAATGTGAAAAAGGTAGTCGTAAGAAAAAAACTAAGAAAATAAAGAAACCAACGAAGCACAAAAATAGTAATTTGAGTAAGGCGTTAAATAATGTCAATGGAGTAAAAAATAAAGACGTTAACGTAGTAACACCTTTTCAAAGTAGCGAGGCAATAGTGATAAAATCAAAATATCAAGGAGATAAACAGCAAGCATGGCTTAAATACTACCAGCAGCCAGAAGGCTGTATAAAGCCTAAAAATTTATCTGTTTTTGCGGCCTGTATTGAAGATAAACAAGCGCAACGGGGAATTTTGAGCAGCACTATAAAACTCAATAACTTGATAAAAATATAATTACCACTCATCGGGAAGCTTGTTATTGTCGTCCGAATTTAATTTCGCGGTATATTCGGGGATAGAGTAAGCGAAAAAAAAACAAGTAAGCAGAACAAAGCCAAACGAGTTCAGAGCATTATAAACAAAATGATTACAGTCGTATCGGCTTTGGATTGTTGGTAACTAATCGTGACTATTAACTTTTATAGCAGTAGCTTTTTTTATTCTCGGTGTATTGAGCAACCATTTCATCAATACTTGTTTGACAATATTCACGTAAGCCACTTAGTAACATATGTTTTTTACCATGACCAACTACTTCACCTTCGCTGATCAAATCAAACTCTAACCAAGCATCGCCACGTTTTGCTTCAATAGTTAAACTGGTTTGAGCAAGCTGTAACGAAAGGCTAGTAATATCGAGTCGGTTCAGGCTTATTTTCATGCATTGATACATAACCATTGGACGAGCGGGGTTAATCATGACATTTTTTTCTGCCATTAATTTTACTAAAATATCAGGAAAAGTATCACCGGAAAAATCAACATAGGCTTTTGTTAATGCATTAATAAGTGATGGACAGTGAGTTACCTCGCCACTAGCCTCAACCGTTAAATAGGTTTTACCTTGGTTATCAACGACATCAAAAAAATTATTTATTTCGTTAGGGAAAGTTAGTGCAATATTGTCATTTACCATTCCTGAAAAATTAAAGCTCATTTCTTTATGTAACCCTGCTTTCGCAATGATCACTGAAAATAATAAATCACCAGGAACGCAAAAACGTTTCGCATCAATATTATGCAGCGGATTAAAATCATCAGCTACTTGCTTAGCAAAGTCACTCGCTTGTTGGCGAGTAAAACTAATAATTTCATTATCAATAGGACAGTATTCTTCAATAAACATAGCTTTTTTCGGTAGTTCTTTTTTAGACATGGTAATCACTTGATTTACAAAAAACGAGGCATTCTAACAGTAATTAATAAGTTTTATCGAAAAAAAAGAAGGAATAATAACTAAGCAGACCTCTGTGATTCATTTGATTGTATCAAGGTAAGTGCTAACTAATCGTTCCTTTTGGTCCTTGGTTAGCTTTTTAAGTTGATATTCTCGCTTACTTGCCGAGCTTTTATTTTCCGATTTTTCAATAAATACAAGTGTTACAGGACGTTTTGCCCTAGTATATTTAGCACCAAGCTTGGTATAATTATGTTCATGCAGACGACGCTCTATATCAGTCGTGATACCTGCATATAAGCTATTATCATTACAACGCAAGAAATATACAAACCAAGTTTGTGCTGTGCTCATGAAAATTAATTATAAAATTGATATAAACCTATGGTAAATAAAAGTGTTAGAGATATCAAATAATGTAAGTTTAGCCGATTGGGAAATAGAATTAAGTGCTATTCGTTCAATGGGCAATGGTGGGCAACGAGTAAATAAAGTTGCTACTGCTATTCACTTACGTTTTGATATTAATAGGTCATCATTACCTGCTGTTTATAAAGAACGGTTATTAGCGAGTAAAGATAGTCGTATTTCTAAAGATGGCGTGATTATTATTAAAGCTCAATCTTTCCGCACACAAGAAATGAATAAAGAAGATGCGTTTAAGCGTTTAAAGGAATTAGTTACTGGTGCGATGATAGTACAAAAAAAACGACGCCCAACTAAACCCACAAAAGGCTCTGTTCAACGAAGGTTGACGACTAAAGCCAATAAAAAAACAGTTAAACAGACACGTCAAAAAGTTAAATTTTGAAGTCTCTTACTATAAGAGCACTTTGATAAAAGTCCTGTATAAAAAATAATATAAGAGAGTAAAAATGCCCATTTCAGCAATAGGTGCAGTGGAAAAGATGACTGCAAAACTTGATAGTAATAATATTGTTCAATATAAGCTTCCTTTGGCAGCTATCGATGAGAATGGAGAGCAACAAAGTATTGCCTTGAATCCGCTTATTGGCAGAAAATTAACGTTAGTTTTTCATAGTACAATAGCTTGTAAAAATTGTGGTACAACAACTAAAAAAAGTTACTCACAAGGTTTTTGTTATCCTTGTATGACCAAGCTTGCTCAATGTGATATGTGTATTATGAAACCTGAAACTTGTCATTACCATTTAGGGACTTGTCGAGAGCCAGAGTGGGCAGAGCAGCATTGTATGGTCGATCATTATGTTTATTTATCAAATACCTCAGGTTTAAAAGTAGGTATTACACGTCATACACAAATACCAACGCGGTGGATTGATCAGGGGGCAACACAAGCATTACCTCTGTTTAAAGTGAGAACACGTTTACAGTCAGGGCTTATTGAAACGGCATTATCTGAATTAGTCAGTGATAAAACTAATTGGCGTGCTATGCTCAAAGGTAGTAATGAACCGATTGACTTGAAAGCTCAGGCTAAAGTGTTAATACCACAGATAGCTGATCGCTTGTCTGAAATCAAACTTAAATATGGTGAAGATGCTGTACAGTTATTAAATGAAGAGGTGGTAGATATTGTGTTCCCTGTTAGCCAGTACTTAACGAAAATTAGTTCTTTTAATTTTGACAAAACCTCAACGGTATCAGGGATATTATTAGGTATTAAAGGGCAGTATCTAATCTTTGAAGAAGGCGTGATCAATATGCGTAAGTTTTCATCGTATCAAATAAGTGCTGAATATTGATTTATTACTGATTTTTTGCAATATGTGTTAAATTCTAACTTAGACTTTATTTATAAAAAATAAATAAAACCATACAAATAAATTTGACTGGAAAAGCTTTTATGACAGTTACTGAATATGTTAATCAAATGGATAAAATTTTTGTTTTGTCTGATTCATTTATTCGTATCAAAGAGTTAATTGATGATGAGTCTTCAACTATAGATGATATCAGTGATGTGATTATTATTGATCCTGCATTAACAGGAACAATTTTAAAACTTGCTAACAGTGCACTTTTTAATTATCCAGGAAAAATAGATACTATATCTAAAGCGGTGTTAGTTTTAGGGATAACTGAAGTTTATAATCTCGTGATAACACATTTTACAACAAAAGCATGTCAGTCTATGAGTAACGATGCCGCTTATTTAGATAACTTTTGGGAAGAAAGTATTGATTGTGCTTTACTCATTAAATTTCTAGGATGTAGTTTAAATATTCCTAATGGCGAACGATTATTTATATTAGGTATGTTACATAATTTGGGAGAGTTGATTGTTAAGCGAATTTCCCCTGATAAAGTGCTGCAGTGCGAAAGTATTGATAGTGGTAAGTTACCATGGGATAACCAACGTGACATTTTAGGCTTTACTTATGGAGAGTGCGGGGCCGAACTGTTAAAACAGTGGCAGCTACCTTATAATATTGTTTCGCCTATTCGTAATCAAGACCAGGCAGACTTTAATCTGATTAATACTGAGACCCAATTACTTTATATTTCGAAACGAATTATGGTTCATCAAAAGTTATTGAAATTACATAACCAAAATGAAATTGTTAATGAATTAGACTTACCATCATTTGGTATCGATGATGATATGCTATGTATGGCACTTGGTTATTGTGATTTAGAACGTTTGAGTATTTTATCGGTGTTAAGCCCATCTTCAGTGACTATTTATTAAAGGTAGTTGATAGGTTATATTACCCCGACGAAGTGCATGAACTTGTTGTATGTAGGAAAATAAATCAGAGTAAAGCTAATCTTTGCCATTAAAATATAGTTTATACAAACTTTAGGCATAAAAAAAGCGAGTTATCTTTGAGATACTCGCTTTTTTTGTGACTTTAATTTAAAAAATTAAAGTGCAACAATGTTCTCAGCTTGAGGGCCTTTTTGACCATCAGTAACTGTGAATTCAACTTTTTGACCTTCAGCTAAAGTTTTGAAACCTTCGCCAACGATTGCGTTGAAGTGAGCGAAAACGTCAGGACCATTTTCTTGCTCGATGAAACCGAAACCTTTAGCTTCGTTAAACCATTTTACTGTACCAGTAGTTGTAGACATAAGGATATCCTATTTGTTTATTTATGAGTAATTGAGCCTAATCAGCATGTATTATACAAAACTGAAAAAGCGGGTTTGCTAAAAAGTGTTGCTATTACTTATAAAACAGGACGAGAAATATCTATCAAGCAGAAATTTACAGCGAAATGGTGTACAAAAATATAAAACTAACTTCAAGCGACCTTAATTATAAAGCCGTAGCGATTCTTGTCAATACTTATGTTGCAATACAGGGATAAGTATTGATCATTAATTGCCTGTTTAATGATGATTTAATGTATACAGTGTAACAAAAGTGTTAATTTTCTGTGTTTTTATATATCATTTTTGTATATGTATGGTGACTTTTATTGCTTTTTAGTTTTAAAAAAATAACAATAATCAATTAGTGTACTTTGCTCTTTTATTTGTAATGTATTGTTTTTTATATTCATTGTTGCTCTATTAACGTGCGTTGTGTTACTAGGGATAGAGAAGGTGATAGTAGATTTTATAATGGATTAATTTTCATACCTTGTAAGTATTGAAACACTACATTATAAATAGGTAGTGATTAGTATTATTTGTACTGATTCATGCGGCACATGAAAAATTCAATGCGCTGTACTATAAAAAAAATATAAAAAATATAAAAAATATAAGAATTAGTACTCTACTTTTGAGTTTAAAAGTAAGTAACTAATTTAAAAATAATAATTTTAGAAGGAAGTATCATGTCAACAAAATTTAGAGCCACTACATTAGCTTTAGCTGTAGGTGTAGCATTAGGCACAGCACCCTCGTATGCAGCGGAAGAAGCTGAGTCAGTAAAAGAAGAAAAAGTAGAGCGTATTGCTGTTGTTGGTTCACGTGGCGCACCGCGATCTGTAAATGATTCACCCGTACCTATTGATATTATCGGTGGTGATGAATTAGCGAAAGGTGGTAATACAGATATGCTTGAATTATTGAAAGGAAGTGTTCCTTCTTTAAATGTTCATAGCAACCCTATCTCAGATGCAGCAAGTTTAGTAAAACCAGCTAACCTGCGCGGATTATCTTCAGACAGCACCTTAATTTTAGTCAATGGTAAGCGTCGTCATCGTGCTTCTGTTATCGCTTTACTTGGTGGTGGCATAAATGATGGTGCCCAGGGGCCTGATATTTCAGTTATTCCTAGCTCTGCATTAAAGCAAGTGGAAGTTTTACGTGACGGTGCTGCGGCTCAATATGGTAGTGATGCTATCGCCGGCGTAATGAACTTTGTTTTAAAGGATGACTCAGACGGTGGAAATTTAACGGTAAGAGCCGGCTCTTATTATGAAGGTGATGGTGATACGCTTGAAGTATCAGGTAACATTGGTATGGAGCTGACCAAAGATGGCTTCATTAATGCTAGTTTCCAATATAAAAATTCTGATGCTACAAGCCGAAGTGTGCAGCGTACAGATGCTGCTGCTTTTGATGCTGTTGGTGTTGAAGGTATAGAAGATCCTGCTCAGATTTGGGGATCGCCGAAAATTGAAGATGACTACACTATTTTTATCAATTCAGGTTTAGATTTAGGTGATAATAAAGAAGCTTACATGTTTGGTAACTTCTCTGAGCGTGATGTACGTGGCGGTTTTTACTATCGTAATCCTCATACTCGCGGTGGCGTCTATAGTAATGGCGACACTGATGAGGACGGAAATCCAAATTTATTAATTGCTGACTTGGATGGTATCGGTGTTGGTGGAAGCTGTAGCCCTGTCAACATAACGACAGATAATGTATTAACTCAAGATGACTACATTAATAATGTAGTCAATGATGATAACTGTTTTAGTTTCAATGAAATGCTGCCGGGTGGTTTCACTCCAAACTTTGGCGGTAACATTGTTGACACCTCATTAACTATGGGGACACGTGGTGAATTAGACAATGGCGTTATGTATGATGTGAGTGGCTCTGTTGGTATGAATGAGTCCAGCTATGTCATTTATGATACGTTAAATGCTTCTTTGGGTCCTGAAACGGGGAGAGATTTTAGTCCGGGTAAGCATAGGCAATTAGAAAAAACATTTAATCTTGATTTTAATAAAGAGCTAGAACTTGATTCCATCAACTATTTAATGGTTGCGGCTGGGTATGAGTGGCATGCGGAATCTTTTGAAGTAACCGCTGGAGACGTAGATTCATATATTGCAGGGCCATATACAGATCAAGGCTTCGGTATTGGTTCTAATGGTTTTCCTGGTTTTAAGCCGGAGTCTGCAGGTGTTTTTTCACGTCAAAACTATGCATTTTATGTTGATGTTGAAGCAGAAATCACAGAAGATTTATTGTTAGGTGCAGCACTTCGTTATGAGGATTATAGTAGTTTTGGTGATGATACAAATTATAAGATCACCGCTCAATATAACGTAACTGAAGATTTTTCATTACGTGGCTCAATAAGTACGGGCTTCCGTGCCCCAACGGTTGGCCAAGCAAACTATTCAAATGTACAAACATCGTTAGATGGCGGGGTATTATCGGATTCTGCATTACTACCTGCTACTAACCCTGTTGCACAACAATTAGGTGCTACTGAGTTAACACCAGAAGAATCTGAAAGTTATACTTTAGGTGCTGTTTGGAATATTGGAGAGGTATTTATTACACTTGACTATTACAACATTCAAGTTGAAGATCGTATATCTCAGTCGGATAAATATAGTCTAACGGAAGATGATAAAGCAGCATTAAAATTAGCGGGTGTAGCAAATGTAGATTCAATTCAACAAGTAAGTTTCTTTACTAATGATTTTGATACTACTACGCAAGGTATTGATTTAATAGCAAACTACTCGACAGCATTATTTGAGGGTGATTCAGTGTTTAGTTTCGCCTATAACTATAATGAAACGGAAGTTGATAGTTATAGCGAAGTTACCGGAGACTTTAAAGTATCTCGTTTAGAAAATGATTTACCTAACCATAGAGCTACATTGACCTGGTCACAAAGCTATGATGACTTTAGCTTCTTTGTACGTGGTAATTACTACGGTGAATATCAAGGTGTTCATGTAGATTACGATGCGACAATTGGTGATGGTGATGCGGCTTTATTATTTGATGCTGAAGCAAGCTATTTTATAAATGACGCGTTTACTGTTTCTGTTGGTGCGCAAAACATCTTTGATGAACAAGCAACTAAAATCAACCGTCAAGATGGTGGTGATGATAGAGCATGGGGTGGTGTTTATTATGAAACATCTCCTTTTGGATTCAATGGTGGTTACTATTATGTAAAAGCGACATATAACTTCTAATGTCTTTACATTAAATGTTATCTGCCAAAGCCCCAGCAATTGCTGGGGTTTTTATTAGCCTTAAGTTAATAAAGAGAATAAAGCACAAACTATGAGTTTAATTGTTCAAGCTAATTTGCTATTGAAACAGAATAAAATCAAACAAGCTGAGTCCTTATATCGGCAGTTACTAACACAAAACCCTAATAATATTGATGCATTATGGGGATTGGGTAAAGTTGCCTTAGCGCTCGATAGTTATCAGCCTAGTTATGATATTTTCAAACGATGTGTGCAGTTAGTGGCTAATGCCTCACCTTTGTGGCTATCATTAGCTCAATCTTGTCAAAAGCTGCAGCGTTTTGAAGAGGCGGAACAAGCATTATTAACAGCTTATGAGATTAAAAAAGATAGTATAACGACGTTATTATCCTTAGCTATTTTTTATTGTCAGTCGAATCAGTTGGTTAAAGCGAAAAAATATCTCGATGTACTCTTTTCTATAGCACCTAATAATATTCGAGCATTTTGTTTAAAAGTTCGAATAAATGTACAAGTTATACTTGATGATCATGCACAAAATTTTTTAGATAAATTGGCAGATAAAACCAATGATTTAACCCAGAAAGAGCAGGTGTTACTTCATTATGCCTTTGCACAGTTATATCAACAATCGTCTAATTATAAACAAGCGTTTTACCATTTTACTCAAGCCAATAAATTACAAGCGTTACAAGTATCATTCTCGGTTGACGATATGGAAAACTACTTCTCGCAATTAATGAAGGTTTTTTCATCTACTTTTATAAATAAAATAAAACAAGAACAAGCGGTGAATTTATCACAAATAAAGAAACCTCTATTAACGCCAATTTTTATTGTTGGTCAGCCACGTTCAGGATCTACTCTGTTAGAGCAAATGTTAATTAGTCATACTGATATTAACTCTGCCGGTGAATTACCTTTTTTAGCTGGAGATATTGCTCAGGGAGTTTGGCAACTAACTAAACAAGAGTTTCCTCATGGGTGTGCACATTTAACTGTGAAGCAGCGTGAGTCATTAGCTCATCATTATTTAACTAATATGCAAGCCTTGGCACCCAAAGCTAAATTTATTATTGATAAAATGCCTGCAAACTATCAATCTATCGGGTTGATTAAAATGCTTTTTCCATATGCGAAAGTTATTCATATTTCTCGTGCAGTGAAAGATGTTAGTTGGTCCATATTCACTAATCATTTTGATGCACCCGAGCCTTATTTCTGTTCATTGTCTGAAATAGTTCTGTACCATAAAAACTATCAGCAAGTGATGTCTCATTGGCAGCAGGTGTTGCCAGAGTTTATTTATAATATAAGTTATGAAAGTCTTGTCGCATCTCCTAAAGAATCGCTGACCAAGCTTTTGGGCTTTTGCTCATTAAGTTATCAAGAAGAGTGCTTAAGCTTTGAACACAAATCGCGTCATATTGATACGCTGAGTGATATACAATTACGTAATGGTTTAAAGAATAATATAGCTAAGGCGTGGTTACCTTACCAAAAATACCTTCCTGCTTGTTTTAATGAATTGTGTTAATTTCTGAGTGCCATTGGCGAAGAAGATGAGCATTGATATGTTAGTTGAGCACGTTTGTGCAGCATTTTAAAATAAAAAAGCCTGCATTATTTCCACAATGCAGGCTTTTTACTAATAAGCTTTGTTTATAATTTAAATTCTTGTACTGATTGTTGTAATTCTTCCGAAAGACGTGCAACTTCACTACTTGAGGCGGCTGTTTGTTGTGAGCCTGCAGTCGTTTGTTCAGCAATAGCAACGATTGACTCAAGGTTTTCACTGATTTCATGTGCAACAACATTTTGCTCTTCTGCAGCTGTCGCTATTTGTGAACTACGATCATAAGCCTCATGTACCGCATGCGTAATTGTTTCTAGTGCTCGATCCGCTTCTTTAGATTGCGTTACACAATCACTCGCTTTAGCTTTACCTGTATCCATAACAGATACTGCTTTTTCTGCACCTGACTGCAAAGATTCAATCATAGTGTGAATTTCTGCAGTAGACTCTTGTGTTCTACTCGCAAGCGTTCTAACTTCATCAGCAACAACAGCAAAGCCTCGACCATGCTCACCGGCACGTGCAGCTTCAATAGCCGCATTTAAAGCAAGTAAGTTAGTTTGGTCGGCAATGGCACGAATTACATCTAATATACCGCCAATAGAAGCGCTATCTTGTTGTAATTGGTTAATTACATGCGCAGCAGAGTCAACTTCTGTCGCCAGTTGTTCAATGGTTTCACGATTACGACCAGAAATTGTTTTGACTCGCTCTGCTTCATCATCGGCATGCTTAATTTCGTTAAGGGCATCATTAGCGCTAGATAAAACACTTTTAGCGGTGCTGCTCATTTCTGTGGTTGCTGTTGCGGCTTGTTCTACTTGGTTACGTTGCTCTTCTATTGCAACGGTACTTTCTGCTGTTACTGTTGATGTTTCTTCAGCTGCGGCAGCAAGTTGTGCTGAGCGGTTTACAATACCTTCGATAAGACTACGTAAACTATCAATAAGTACATTACAGTTTTTTGCTAAGAGCGCAAATTCGTCTTTACCTGTTTCATCTAGTTTTCGTGAAAGATCACCAGAAGATACTATATTTAGCATGTCATTTACACGACTTAGTGGGCGAGTAATACTTAGTAAGGTAAAGCGTGCGATAACAAAAGCAATGATTATTGACACTATTGCAATAATAATAGTTTGTTTATTACCACTCTCTACCGAGCTTTTAACTAATTTCCCTGAGGCTAGGGTTGCTTGATTTGCTAGTTCTACTTGCGTATCTAAAATCTTATTTGCGTGAATCGTGTCTTGCTCTAAAGCTGCTAACATGGCTTTGGCTTCGTGATTTGCAGTTAACTGAGATTTTTTATGAAATATAGTGCCTGCATCGGAGGAGAGTAATTCTTCTAGCTCACTAAAAGCATCTGATAACTCTTCTGCAATACTCTCCATATTGTTCATTGTTAACTCAGCTATAATTTCGTTTACTGAAGATTGAGCCCCTTCTAAACTAAACGAAATTTCACTTTCTATTAGGTCAGCAGTACTGTCTGAATTAATATCTCGATACTCTAAAGATGAAGATACAATAGCATTGAATTGATTTTCTAATTGTTCGCTTAAACTAATAGCGCGTTGTAATTTAGTTTCAGCTAACCGGTGGTCAGCTAAGTCAAGTAATAATGTGACAGCATCATCAGCTTTGTCTTCTAAGTCACTGACTTTTTCTTTTAATAACATGCTTTGTTCAATAGAAATTTTACGATTGCTGAAAACTGAAAGAGCATTTTTTTCAAGACTGCTAAATACCTGGGATACTTGATTTAAATTTCCCATTAACTCATTTTCATTTTGCACTAATGCTTCTAATTGTTTAAATTCTGGCATGAATTGCGCATTTATCGCTCTATAGCGATTTAAGTTCTCTGCTAATAAATCAAGATCTGTTTGATAAAAACCTCTTAGTGTAGAGCTTTCCATTTTTTCTAATGCTAAAGCAAGTTTATTACTTCCTTTTAAGGTAGGAATAGCTAATTGGTTTTGTTGTTGAGTAGAGTCGCTAATCGTATTCAAGTTAAGTAAGGAAATTACGCTGGTTAAAATCAGTAGAATTGAAATGATGGTAAAACCACCAATTATTTTCATTGCTACAGTTAAATTCATATATACCACCAATTAGTTTGAATAAAATCATTAGTTAAAGATTAGGAAGCTCTCTATCTAACAATGATTATGTTGTATTATTTCACTTCATTATTTTGAGTTAATGTTAAATTAGTACGGCTTCGGTATAAACTTTTAAGCAGAGCATTTTGTTTATAGAGACCGTAATTCTTGCTCATTTTTAAAAGGCATATTGATAATAAGCATCATCAATTAATTCAGTATATCAAGGTATTAAACTTTTTCACCCCTAAAATGAGTTTTATTTAGCTGATTTTAGGTGAGATTGCTCTATAAAGGTTTTTTTATCGTGCCAACGTAGCATTGTTAAATGTTTTCCCCAAACACAACCCGTATCTAATGCATAAACATTAGGTACTGAGCAGTTGCCCATAAGTGCAGCCCAATGGCCAAAAACCCAAGTGCTTTTTTTTATTGTTGGTGATATTTCGTACCAAGGTAATAAAGTTTCTTGTTTTTTTTCAGTCGAGTCAAGTTTTGAAGTGAGTGTTGCTGGTGCCGATTTATTATGAAATTCTAATCGCTTATCGGGATAGCAGTACCGCATTCGGGTAAATGAATTTATAGTATAGCGAAATTTTTCTTCTGCTGTTTTTGCCTGTTGCCAATCATCAGGCTGCTCACCATACATAGCAGACAGCCAGTAATTTCTTGTGACAGCACTAAGTTTCATTTGAGCTAAATTTGCTTGTGTTATTGCTTGCTGTAAGTTCCACTGAGGAGAAATGCCAGCGTGGCTCATATAAGCATTATCATTACCAATTTGTTGTAGCAGTGGTTGTTGGGCTAGCCAGTTCATTAAATCATCAACATCATCAGCAGCGAGTAATGAAGTAAGTTTATCTTGTTCTTTTACTTTCTTAATACCAGCATATACGGCAAGCAGGTGTAGATCATGGTTACCCAGTACTACTTTTGCAGAATGTTTAAGTGACTTGACAAAACGAAGGGTTGCTAAAGAATCTGGGCCTCTAGCAACAAGGTCACCCGCTAAATAGAGTTGGTCAACTTCTTGATTAAAAGCAACTTTCTTTAATAGTGCCTTAAGTTCACTATAACATCCTTGAATGTCGCCAACTAAGTAAATTGCCATTTAACGGGTTCTCTTTAATAATTAAACTTGTTGATTCTCTCTATTTATTGCACGCCTAGACTGTTTTTTATTAGTTTTTTCAATCTCTTTCTCGGGAGGATTGTCCACAATGAAGTTAGCAAGCATAATAAAGTCATCTAGTGTTAAATTCTCAGGACGAAGATTAGCGTCAATATTAAGGCTATCTAACTGTTCAACGCTAATTAATTTTTTAAAGCCGTTACGTATGGTTTTTCTACGCTGGTTAAAGGCTGCTAAACATACAGTGTTAAGTGCCGTGATGTCTTTAACAGGATTTTTTATGGTTTTGTGTGGTATTAAACGCACAATAGCAGAGTCCACTTTAGGTGCAGGCTTAAAAGCCTCAGGACCTATTTCCATCACAGGAATAACTTGGCATTGATATTGTGTCATAATTGATAAACGGCCATACGCCTTACTATGAGGCTCTGCCGCCATACGCTCGACCACTTCTTTTTGTAGCATGAAGTGCATATCTTTAACCTTATCTTTAAAGGTTAAAAGATGAAAGATTAATGGCGTAGAGATATTGTAGGGCAGGTTACCAAAAATCCGTAATGGGTTTTCTATTCCACTTTCACTTTGTGCTAACTGTGCAAAATCAAAATTTAATGCATCAGTTTCATATATGGTTAAATGCGGTGCTAAGAAAGGATGATGGCGTAATCGATGCGCAAGATCTCTATCTAATTCTACTACAGATAATTTTTTGGCTCGCTCAACTACAGGCTCTGTTAGTGCGCCAAGCCCTGGACCAATTTCAATTAAATTCTCACCCGGCTCAGGGTTAATTGCATCAATTATGTCGCTGATTACGGCGTCGTTATGAAGAAAATTTTGACCAAAGCGCTTTTTAGCTTGATGACCTAAGTGGGTTTTACTGTTCATAAATATTCTCTAGTTGTCAGGCTATCCAGCACGGCTTGCTACTTCGACTAAATGAATAGCCGTTTTCATTGCTTCCATCATACTACCGGCATCAGCATCGCCTGTACCTGCAAGCTCAAGTGCGGTACCGTGATCAACAGAAGTACGAATAAAAGGTAAACCTAACGTTATATTCACCGATGAGCCAAAACCTTTGTACTTTAATACAGGTAAGCCTTGATCATGGTACATGGTTAAAATGGCATCAGCATCATTTAGGTATTTTTCATGGAAAATAGTATCAGCGGGTAAAGGCCCAATAATATTCATACCTTCCTCTCTAAGCTCAGCAAAAGCAGGCTCCATTACGTCAATTTCTTCACGCCCTAAATGTCCGTCTTCACCTGCATGAGGGTTTATACCACAGGCATAGATTTTTGGTGATGCGATACCAAATTTACTTTTTAAATCTTGATGAAGAATACGAGTTACTTTCTGCAAACGTTCAAATGTGATTGCTTTAGATACATAGGCTAAAGGAATATGTGTTGTTACTAAAGCGACACGTAGACCCTCAGTTGCCAGCATCATTACCACGTCAGTACAATTAGCTTGGTTGGCAAAGTACTCTGTGTGGCCACTAAAAGGTACGCCAGCTTTATTAATCAAGCCTTTGTGGACAGGGCCGGTAACAATAGCATCAAATTCACCTGATATGTTTTTCTCGCTTGCTATCCTTAAAGTCTCGACAACATAAGCACCATTTTCTGTATCAAGAGTACCTGCAATTGCAGGAGCTCCTAAGGGGATATCTACAATAGTTAAGGTACTTTTAGCTTGAGGTGCTGCTTTTGCGTTAGCATCATAATCAATCAGTGTAATAGGTAAATTAAGCTGTTTAGCACGTTGTTCCATTAATGCTTTCGACGCAATAACAACAACTTGTGTAGGCCAAGGTTGCTGAGCAATTTTAAGCACTAAATCAGGACCAATACCAGCAGGTTCACCGGGTGTAATAGCAATGCGTTTAGTCATGCTTATTTATCCTGTTCAAAAATTTCAATGTAAGCTTCATCGCGAGTTTCTTTCATCCAACGCGCTTCTTCAAGGGCAAATTTACGACTATGAAGAATTTGATAGGCTCGGTTTTGATTCATTTGTGAAGTAGCATCAACCATACGACGATCATTTAATTGAATAATATGCCAACCAAATGAAGAGCGAAATGGTTTGTGGTATTCACCAGGTTGCATAGTAGCGAGTGCTTCTTTAAATGCAGGGTCATAGCTTTTTGGATCAGCCCAACCTAGATCACCGCCACGAACTGAGGTTGGCCCCTCAGAAAATTCTTTAGCTGCTTCAGCAAAGGTTTGTTCACCCGCTTTAATTTTATCTAGTATTGCTTGAAGTTGTGCTTCTGCTTTTTCTTCACTTAAAATAATAGATGGTTTTATTAATATATGGCTAGCTTTAACTTCTTCAACTTCTACTATTTGACGACCACGAATATCAAGTATTTTAACAATACTAAAACCTAAACCTGTACGAATAGGGCCCACAACTGTGCCTTTATCTTTTCCTGCGATTAATTCAGAAAAAAGTGTTGGCATTTCATTAATGTTTTTCCAACCTAAATCACCACCGGCGAGGGCATTAGCACCACCTGATGAAGCAATAGCAATTTTTTTGAAATCAGAGCCATTGTTTAGTAATTCAATTACTTTATCGGCACGTTCTTTATTTGAATTCAACTCTGCCTGAGTTGGATCAGAAGGGAATTCTATTAATATATGTCCAAGATTATATTCAACATCATTGGTGGTTTGCTCTTTCATTAATTCTAATAAGTTAGCAACTTCTTGCGGAGCTATATGAATACGACGTTGCACACTATTACGACGGACTTCACCAGAAATTAATTCAGTACGAACGCTTTCACGATATTTTTCATAGTCAGTACCATCATTAATAAGCGATTGACGAAATTGAGATAAGGTAAGTTTATTTTCCATCGCCATATTTGTGATTGTTTGATCTAATTGAGCATCACTGACTTGTACGCCCATACGTTCACCAATTTGTAAGGTTAAGCTATCATTGATTAGCTTATCCATCACTTGTGTGCGTAACGCATTGTTTGATGGGAGTGCTTGATTATTTTTTATTGCCTGCTGTTTAATATTCTCTAATAAACTTTGTACTTCAGATTCAAGTACAACACTACTGTTAACAATAGCAGCAACTTTGTCTAGTTGTTTTTCTTCGGCTTGTGCTATTGGTAAACTAGAATGAAGAACAGTGGTTAATATTAACGTTTTAAGTAAAAAAGTAGCTAAATTTTTCATGAATTATTACATCTTGGTTATGGTGCATTATAAATTGTAATTATGTTTAGTTTTGTAAATAGTAAGGACGTTTATAGCCAAAAATACTTGAATTAAACATATCTTGTGTGCCAATGGTATCTTGCTTACCATCTAGCCCTTTTATGATGAACTGTAGCTCTAAACCACTATTAAATTCATCTCGATTTTCATTAGAAAATCCATCGTTTAAGTTTGAGTTTATATGCCTATGGTACGCTATACGTACAGCCCAGCAACAACTTTCATATTGTATGCCTGTATAGCTTTCTATACTACGCTGCTCTTTTAAATCTTGTGTAACACGTCCGACAAAAGCCCAATCTCGATTAATTGCAACGTTTGCCAGTAATGACATTTGCTCTAAACTACTACCTGAGACATTACGAGTGTACCTATGGTTCAATTGAACTGAATTATATTTATCAATTTGATAATTTACAGCCGCTTGACTCTTATTCGTGAAGTTATCAATCGTATTGTATTGTATATCACTACTCATTTGCCACTTATGATTTAATCGATAAAATAAATTTGCAGCAACAGAAGATTGTTGCACACTTGGATCATTATCGCTATTAACGAGTATCTCATCGAAAGAATCACTCGTATTAATAGAGCTCAGATAGTCTAAAGAGTTAAGAGAATTAATAAAGTTAGCAGAGTTTTTACTTGATAAATATTGAATGCGACCAAGACTTAAACGAAAGACTTCTAAGTTTGACTCATTCAGAATTCGTGTAGTAATACCCCAAGTATATTGGTTCGCACTAGCGACTCGATCTAAACCACTATAACTTCTATCTCGGAACAAGCCATTAAAGTCGTCTTGTAAATTCGAGGTGTCATATAACCCAATATCTGATTGATCTTTTTCTGGAATATACAAATACTGGATTTGAGGCTCTATTGTTTGAGTATAACTGCTGTTAAACAGTGATAATGTTCTATCAAAGTTCACACCGCCGTGGAAGCGTATTTTCGGCAATGTTCGGCTAACTGTTTCGCTTAACTCACTTCCCGCTTGAATATTATCTTGCTGGTAATAAGTATGCATTAACTTAAATTCTGAATTTAGGAACCAAGCAGGTGTCGAGTAAGGAAAACTAACTCCGGCTTCAACATGATAGCGGTTTGCGTTTACTTGGTCATTGGTATCACTTTCAAAACTGGTTAACTCTGAGTATAACTCTAGTTGGCCAGATAAGCCTTGTTCAGAAAATAAAGTAAAGGGGTCTTGGGCTGAAATTTCAATATGTGGTAACGTTTTATAACTTGCTTGGTGATTACCTAATACTTCAAAATCTTGTAATTTCATTGTGGTTTGCCATTGCTCACCAAAATAAGATAATTCACCTATTTGATATAAGTAGGCATCATTTGAATTGTATTGATTAGAGCCAATATCAATTAAATAATTTTCATCACTGATAGTGGTATAATCTACGTAAGCACGGAAATTATTAGAAAATGTTCCCACATGTTGGAATCTGGCAAGGTAGCGGGCAGAATTATCTGATTTAAGCTCGTTATCTCGGTGAAGATATTCTATATCAATATTGCCACTTTGCAGCCCTGATAAATAACGGAACTCTGTTTTTAATTGCGTACCACGCTTTGACATATAGCGAGGGGTAATAGTGGCATCCATATTAGGAGCAATATTCCAATAATATGGAGTTTCAATCTCTATTCCAGAGTTAGTTGTACTGCCAATTCTCGGGTATAAAAGGCCACTTTTTCGCTGGTCAGATACTGGAAATGTGAAATAAGGTAAGTATAAAACGGGTGTATCAAACAGTCTTACTTGCGCATGATAAGCTTGACCTTCATTACCATCAGCAGATATTTTTATTTCTGAGGCTTTTATTTGCCAAGCAGGGCTATCCCCTATACAGGTTGTATAAGTTGAGCCAGCTAAACTTAGCCCTTCTTTTGAGCTTATTTGTAATTCGTTAGCACTACCATGACCAGGATTACCATAAAGTTGATACGCAGCATCAAGCATTGTACTTTTTTGTTCTTTCTTGCTGGCATAAAGTTCACTTGCATGAATATCGATATTTTGATTTTGGTAGTGTATGTTGCCGGTGGCATTAAATGTCATTAATAAACGATCAAAGTTAAGTTGATCTGCTTGTATCATTTGATTCTTATCAACAAGCGTAACGCCACCGCTGAAATTGGCAATTTGATCTTTCTCAATACTGGCATAGCTAGATGTAATATTAATACTATCGTCAGTTATCTTTGGTCCATTGGTAACCATAGGAATATAAATTGGAATAGGACACTGGAGCTGAAATAACTCATCTGTTTCGGAATCTACTTCACTATTTTTTTCAATAGTTGTTTCAGCTAACGTAGACATAGAAAATGTCATAGAAACAGAAGCAATAAAAATAAGGGATAATTGGAGAAAATGCATTTATTTGTAAATGTTATCTTAAATATGCGCAATGAAACGTATATGATATAGGAAATATACGTTTCTAGCTACGAGAAGCAAGCAAATAGCACATAAAGTGTAGGAGAATGATTAAAAAATGCGTATTTGGGGCAAAGTTTTAGGGTTTTTGTTTGGCTTTATGTTAAGTAAAAACTTATTTGGTGCGTTATTAGGTGTCTGGCTAGGGCATATGTTTGACCGTGGACGCGGATTTGATTTTGATGGTGTTACAGGTGGAAAAGAAGATGACGTTGCTCGGCAAGCTGCTTTTTTTTACACAACATTTTCGGTTATGGGGCATGTTGCGAAGGCAAAAGGTAAGGTAACCAATCATGAAATAGCTTTTGCAAGTGCTTACATGGATAAACTTAATTTAACCAGTGAGTTACGTCAACAAGCACAAGATGCGTTTCGAGAAGGGAAAACCACAGGGTTTCCATTAGAAGATCGCCTAAGAAAGTTTAAGCGTATTTGTGGTAATCGTCATGATTTACGCTTGATGTTTTTAGAGATCCAAATTCAAGTCGCTTTCTCTGATGGTGATTTAGACGCCAAAGAACGTGAAGTTTTACATACTACCGCTAAATTTTTAGGTTACTCAGCTCGTCAATTAGATAATTTACTTGAGATGATTATCGCCAGTGCCGCTTTTAATCAGCAATCAGGGCAAAGTTATCAGCAATTTAATGGTGAAAATGCACCAACTAGCGCAGGACAGTTAGATAATGCTTATAAAATTTTAGGAGTAAGTAAAGACGACTCTAAAGGTGATATTAAAAAAGCTTATCGTAAGCTTATGTCTCAACATCACCCAGATAAGTTAATTGCTAAAGGATTGCCACCTGCAATGATGGAGGCAGCAAAAGAGAAGACGCAAGATATTCAAGCTGCGTACGATTTGATTTCAAAGCAGGCATAGTGAATTACTTATAGAACGCTTAGTCATCTGAACTCGATTTAAGCTATTTATGCAGCGGTCAGCTGTTTCTTGAGCAAATAAAGAAGTGCTCTCTGTTGGTCGTTTGAAGGAGAGTATTCTTTAGTTAACCCTACCATCCAATGGATCTTAACCAACTATTCACTTGAGTAAGTAGCTCTGTTTCAGGGTAATATCCCATGGCACTATTGTTTAATTGGCGCTGACGATAGTAGGCTTTCATCTCTTGCTTAGACAATAACAAACGTTCTTTAGCTTTATATAGCGCAATGTGATTATCTTTTTTTAGGTATAAGTCTAGAACAGGGTATTCACTAGCCGCTAACCTTTTTGCAAAACGAGTGTTAGCCTCATCAATTAATGGCTGGTTTGTTAACATATAACTACTTAATAATATAAGTGCGTTAGGTGCTTGGCTTATACTGGGCTGCCCATTTTTTTGACTCAACAGATCTACCAGTAGTGCACCATTATTACCTTGAGCTATAATCATGAGAATGCCAGGGTAATTTTTTGCTTTGTCGAGCACAGCATTGAGCATTATGGCGAGTTTTATTTTATAGTCATCAATAATGCGTTGATTTTCTTCTTGTTGAGTATCAATTCTTATCGCGCTAGAAGGATAGCTTTTGGGTTTGTCCATTGGCTGAATACTAATGGTAGTCCAGCCATGTTGAGGTAATTGGTTTCGTAAAAAATTGATAGCTTTGGGGTTAGTCGCACCTTGCTGCCAATCAGGTAATAAAATTGCAACACCTTTATCATTTACAGTGGTGTTTTCAGTTATTAAAGTAATGTAATCGTCAGCACCAGCTAATAATGGCTTTACATTTTTGTTAGGTAAATAGTGTGTTAGATCGTCTTTGTATTGTTGTGCAATAGAAATTGGTGGTGGTATGGGAATAATTTCAGGCGCTGGCGCCTGAGTATCTTTTGCTGCAGTGGCATCTGCATTTGCTTCTTTCGCTGCTATATCCTCTGACATTTGTTTGGCATTATCATTTGTTGCAGTTGCAGCGTCTTGCTGTGCGACAGCATTAATATTTAACCAGGGTAGTAATAAAAAAAATATAATTAGCTTGGGTAACGTTAATGATGCTCGCACAGTGTTCCTTAATTTTAAGCCGTATCGAATAATGATTGAAATATTAGTTTAAAAGTTAGTTTACCTAATGATCAATAAATATATATCGGCCTATAAGTTAAAAGTATTAACTCAATGTATTAAGTAAATGGACAAGGGGCAACAAAATTGAGTAATTCTCCTGTTACAGGATGCGCTAAGCTTAAGTTTCTTGCATGTAATGTTAACCGTGAACTCGCGGCTAAAGCTTGCTTATGCGCATACAATCTATCACCTAAAATAGGGTGCCCTAACGCTAGCATATGCACTCTTAATTGATGAGAACGCCCTGTAACAGGCGTTAATTCAACTAAACTACTTTCTTCACCAGAACTTAAGTCGTTGTAGCTTAGTACTTGATAGTGCGTTAATGATTGTTTGCCATTTTCATGATCCACTTTTTGCTTTGGCCTATTTGGCCAATCACATATTAATGGTAAATCTACACTACCTGCTTGATCTTTTACCTGACCATAGACACGAGCAATATAGCTTTTTTTAGTTTTTCGTTGTTCAAACTGTCGACTAATAGAAACATGGGCAGGTTTATTTAGCGCCATAATCATAATACCAGAAGTTGCCATATCTAAACGGTGCACCACAGTTGCTGTGGGTAGTACGCGTTGCACTCTATTTTGTAAGCAATCTTGATGTTCAGGTAAGCGCCCTGGAACACTTAATAGTCCGCTACTTTTATTTAGTACAACAATGTCCTCATCCTGAAAAATAATATCAAGATAAGGTGTCATTGGTGGTGTATAAATAAAGTCTGGATTAGCAGCCATTAATGGGTCACTACTATCATACGTACGGCTTCAAAAGTGAGCTGGGCTTTATCAATATAATGCGTTAATTGACTTTGTTGGTGAGCAATAAAGTCAATTTCGGCTTGTCGAACACTTGGGTTAACCGCTTTTAATGCCGTTAATCTTTGCTGCTCTTGTTCAAGCTTAGTTTGCATATTTTCTAATGCCTTTGTTTGAATAGCTTTAATTTGTTGCTTACCATGACTTTCAGCTTTAGTGACTAGCGGTCCAATTTGAGATTTTAACGCTTTAATTAATTGTAAAGCTATTTGTTTTTTAACTGGTGCTAATTGGTTATCTAAAACAGATTCACTTACTTTATCAGCAAGATTATTACCTGTTTTATCGACTAAAATTCGAATCGGTGTGGTTGGTAAATAACGGCCTAATTGTAAGTGCGCTGGTGCCGTTGCTTCGACAGTGAATAAACATTCTAAAAAGAAAGTACCTACAGGTAAGGCTTCATTTTTTAATAGCCCTATACTTGCATTACCAATTTCGTCGCTAAGTACTAAATCTAGTACACCTCTAACCATTGGATGATCCCAAGTTAGTAATTGGTAGTTTTCGTTAATTAAGGCGGTATTACGATCAAAAGTAACAGTCGTTCCGTCTTCTGGTAAGCATGGAAAATTACTATTAAGCATGTGTTCGCTTTGATTTAATGCGATTGAATTGTCTGCTTTATCATCTTGCTGCACACCAAACACGTCTAACGCTTGAAACATAAATTGCGGTAAATGAATTTGTTTGTCATTCTTCTCTATTTTTTCAACTAACTCATAAGCACGGCCTTGGCCTGATGAGTTTAATTCGAGTAACTTATCACGGCCAGACTCTAATTCTGCTTTTAACTGGCAGTGCTTTTTCCAACTATCACTAACGAGTAGCTCGGCTTGACTAGAAACTTGTTGGTCACTTAATGCTAAAGCCAATAACTGTTCACCATATGTTTCATAAACTACGCGGCCAGTAATACAGGTATGTTCAAAGGCTTGCATTCCTTGCTGATACCAGTCAAGTAATAAGTGTTGTGCCGAGTCTTGAAAATAAGGAATATGCAAACGAATAATTTCGGTTTGCCCTATGCGGTCAAGGCGACCAATACGTTGTTCTAATAAGTCAGGATTACTTGGTAAATCAAATAATACTAAGTGATGCGCAAATTGAAAATTGCGTCCTTCGCTGCCTATTTCTGAGCAAAGCAATAATTGTGCACTGTCTTCATCTTGGGCAAAATATGCGGCAGCTTTGTCGCGTTCAAATATCGATAGACCTTCATGAAATACTGCTGAGCGAATACCTTCTTTAATACGAAGAGCGGCTTCTAGGTCAATCGCTGTTTGTGCATGTGCACAAATCACTAATACCTTTTCTTTTTTTAATGATTGTAGTAAATCAATTAAATAATCAACACGTGGATCAAAGTCGGTCCATACTTCGTTTTGATGATCTAAGCTGTATAGCATTTCAGGTGTGAAAACGAACTTAGCTTGTTTTGAGTTAGCCAATGTTTCAGGGCAACCGCTTAGCATAAATTCATTCAATGACTCTTGATATTGCTCAGGCATAATTAACGGTGCTGGGTGTGCTTCACGCGCAGGGAAACCTTTAATTGTATTACGCGAGTTTCTAAATAAAATACGACCGGTGCCGTGCCTATCAAGTAATTGAGATAGTAATTGCTTACGAACTTTTTGTTGGACATCAGCATTGCTATCGTTTAGCTGCGTTAGCTGTTGACTAATATTTGATTCTTTTAGTAATGCTGATAAGGTCTTTTCTTGATCAGACGAAAGTTTTTCGCCTTCAACTAAAGCATTGGCTGCGTCTGCTATTTCGCTATAACGAGACTCTTCTTCTATAAACTTGTCGTAATCAAAAAACCTATCAGGATCAAGTAACCGTAAGCGAGCAAAATGACTTTCATGGCCTAATTGATCGGGGGTTGCGGTAAGTAATAATACACCTGGAATTACTCGTGCTAATTGTTCAATGCATTGATATTCAATACTTGGATTTTCTTTGTGATAATTTAAATGATGGGCTTCATCTACCACCATTAAATCCCAGTCTTCACTAATTAGTTCTTCGTACCATTTAGGATTTTTAGTGACAAAACCTAAATTAACTAACACTAATTGTTCACTGCTAAATGGGTTTACATTATCTTCACCTGCGACTTCATCACAACGATCTTCATCAAAAATACTGAAGCTTAAATTGAAGCGACGTAGCATTTCTACTAACCATTGATGCATTAGTGACTCAGGGACTATAATCAAAATACGTTTTGCGCGCCCACTAACAAGCTGTTGATGTATTATCAAACCTGCTTCGATGGTTTTACCTAAACCTACTTCATCGGCAAGTAAAACACGAGGAGCAAAGCGATTACCCACTTCGTCAGCAATATAAAGTTGATGAGGAATAAGGCTAACGCGGGCACCAGTTAGGCCCATTAATTCAGATTGTTGTTGCTCATACTGATGGCGTAAACAGTCTTTACGCAAGCGAAACCAGTCGAGTCTATCAACTTGGCTGTTAAGTAAGCGGTCGTGCGGTTTATTAAATTTTATAAAGTGATCTATCATCACTTCTTTTAACGAAATTTCTTCGTTTAGATCATTACCTTGTTTTATGCCGTGGTAAGTAATAATACCGTGTTCTTCAGAGCTTGATGTTACTTTTAATGTCCAGCCTTCGTGGCTTGGAATTATGTCACCCTGATTAAAAATAACACGTGTTAAAGGAGCATTCGCTTTGGCATATTGACGTGATTCACCAGTGGCAGTAAAGACGATTGTAACGAACCTGTGCTCTATATTTGTAACTGTCCCTAACCCTTGATCTGACTCACTGTCACTTATCCAACGCTGACCTACCTGAAATGGCATAAAAAAGAACTCCAAAAACTATAAATTTAACAAAAATTACGATGCTGCATGAACAGCATTAAAAAAAGGCGCTATAGTACCTTTTCGCTATTCATAATCATAGTTAGCTTTAATAAAGTTTAGTGTTTTTTTCTCGTTATTTGTTAAATCAATGCTCATTATCGATGTGTAAATACTTATATTATTAATAGAAAAATAATATATATTCTTGATACTAAATAATATTCTGGAGGGAACAGTCTTGTTTATTTAAAAAACATATCCTTGTGTCTAAGGTTATCTAGTCATATTGTGTTTTATTTCCTTTTTGGCGGCTAGCACTATCTGTATGAAAGCATTTACTGTTGCGTTATTATCGATTTTTTTATACTGAATGTGCAGTGGAATTTGCGTATTTACATTATTTAACTCAATAAAACTACAGCCTTCACTGTATAACTTACGAATACAGTATGGGGCAATCGCAACACCTAACCCTGCAGCTACTTCAGTTACTAAGGTTTGCATGTGCCTTGGTTGGCTGATTATGTTAGGTGAGAACCCTGCTTCTTTACAATGTATTATTGTTTCATCAAATAATCCAAGTGCTTCATCACGATTAAAAAGTATAAATTGTTCGTCTTTTAACTGCGCTAAATTGATACTTTTATTATTTGCCAAGGCATGGTTTTGATTAACGATAGCAATCAATTTATCAATGTAAATACAGTGGCTAATAAATTCGTCATTAATTGAACTAGGTAGAGGCCTTGAAAATGCAATATCTATTTTTTCATTTTTTAAGGCCTCAATTTGTTCAGTTGCGGTCATTTCAAATAAGGTGACATGTACATATGGAAATTGAGAGCGATAAGCCCGCACTAAGGTCGCCATGAAGGATAAACATGCAGAGCCTAAATAGGCAATATTCAGCGAGCCTACTTGACCATTGTGTGCAAGTTTTACTTGTGCTGTCGCTTGCTCAGTTAAGGATAAAATGGCCGTAGCATCCTTTAGTAACTGTTCACCGGCTACAGTAATTGCTACATCTCGGGAGTTACGATTAAATAAAGTTACTCCAAGCTGAGCTTCTAAGGCAGAAATATGACGACTAATAGCGGGCTGAACTGTATTTAACTCGCGAGCGGCGTCTGAGAAGCTTTTGTGCTTAGCGACGGCAATAAAGCTTTTTAGTATTTTTAATTCCATAGCTGATTCAATTTGTAGTTTCGCCTTATATTTCTGCCGTGGGCATTAAAACTTTGTCTATACAGTTTTTATATAGATTCAATAAAATACTATCATTTTTGTTATCTCTTAATAAGGCCTATTATCTATCCATAAATTATTTATTTACCTACGCAAGAAAAACATGACGAATCCTGAAGAAAATCAGTCGTTGAGCCGGTTTATATTATTATTGATGACTACTGCTATTGCTGCAACAGCGGCAAATCTGTACTACAGCCAGCCGATTTTACCGCTTATTGCTGATGAGTATAAATTAACTTATTCACAATTAGGCAGCATTCCTGCATTTACCCAATTTGGTTATGCTTTTGCGTTACTATTTATTTCCCCGTTAGGTGACTCTATTGCCCGTCGGCGTTTAATCAGTATTTTGTCGTGCATTTTAGTTGTTGCTTGTGCAGTTGCGGTAATTGCACCAAGTTTACCTATATTATTGAGTGCAGTTTTTCTTATTGGTGTTAGTGCCAATATTACTCAGCAGTTAATACCATTCGCAGCTTCTATGGTATCAACCAATAATAAAGGCGTGACCTTGGGCACGCTAATGATGGGATTAACGCTTGGCATTCTACTTTCAAGAACGATAAGTGGCTTTGTTGGTGAGCAGTTTGGCTGGCGTAGTGTCTTTATTATGTCAGCAGTTTTAGCTGCAATATTTGGTATTTTGTTACAGCTATTTTTACCAAGCAATAAACCGCAAAGTAATTTACCTTATTTAGCACTTATTAAAAGCACCGTCAGTTTATTTGTTCAGCATAAGCTATTACAAATTTATACTTTATCCGGCGCTTTCTGGTTCGCTGCTTTTAATGTACTTTGGGCAACACTAGCGATTTATGTAAGTGATATGCCCTTTAATTACAACGCACAAGAAGCTGGCTTATTTGGTGTTATTGCATTAGCGGGTGTTATCGGTGCAAAATCATCAGGTAAATGGGTTAATATCTTAGGCTCTAAAAAATTAATCATGATGGTGCTGATACTTGCGGCAATAGGTTTTGCTATCACGGGTGTCTTTACAGGAAATTTAATTGCTTTAATTATCGGTATTGTTTTAATCGATTTTGCCATTTTTAGTGCTCAAGTCGCCAACCAAGTGCGTGTATTTAGTATCGACCCAAGTGCACAAAGCCGAATTAATGGTATTTATATGTTAGGTTATTATCTTGGTGGCGCGCTTGGCTCTATTGCGGGCGTTAAAGCATTTTCGCTTTATCAATGGCCTGGTGTTGTGATAGTTAGTGTTATATTTATTGCTATTAGTGCTACGTTTAACTCATTAGCAAAAAAATAACGCATTGATGTTTAAGTTTTGTTAGTTGTTAGCATGAATAGGCTAAATGTTGCATGTATTAGACTTACCTCACTTAGTAATAACAGTAAAATTCATAAATGAAGAGATGATTATGACAAATTCAGTAAAAATAACAGCTGGTAATATTTTCCCTACTATTGAAGCAACATTGCTTAACGGTACTATTGTCGACATGAGCAAAGCACATAGCGGTGCTGATTGGCAGATGATTATTGTATATAGAGGTAAGCATTGTCCACTATGTGTTCGATACTTAAATTTATTAGAAGAACATCAAGAAGCATTAAAGGCCATAGGGGTGAGCATATCAGCTATTTCAGCTGATTCAAAAGCTCAGCTTGCAGGCACTATGGAGCAATTATCAATAACTTATCCAATTGCTTACGGTTTAACTGAGCAGCAAATGCAGCAATTAGGGCTTTATATTTCAGCTCCGCGCTCAGAGCAAGAAACTGATCATAACTTTGCTGAACCCGGACTGTTTATTGTTAATGATGAAGGCATAACTCAAGCAGTAAATATTTCTAACACACCATTTCTACGTCCAGAATTAGATGTTGTGGTAAGAGGTTTAACTTTTGTTCGTAACCAAGAAGGATATCCAATTCGTGGCACAGTGACTTATTAATATTTCGTTAATTTGACTTGTATACTACTAGCCTTAAAGCACACACAAATATTTTATTGATAGTGTTGTTTTGCTTGTTATGTTGTTACATCTTTTTACAATGTTGTAGCGGCAAATATGCTTTAATAGCCTATACCCAGTAACAATAGGATAGAGTGATGAAAATATTAACCACAATATTATTTAGTTTGTTTATTACACTATCATCTTCTGGTTTTGCTTATGCGGCGACATCAGAGGTGACTTGGACCAATTATGAAAAATATCGTGATATTCGACCAAGTAATGGTAGTCGAAAACATTTTCGTGAAAGTACCTTTTATAATTTAGAAAAACACATTGCTAAACTTGCTGAGAAACTTCCAGAAGGGCAAGTTTTAAAAATTGATGTCACTGATGTTGACTTAGCCGGCGATACAATGGCTGGAGGCATAGATCAAATTAGAATTGTTAAAGATATTTATTTCCCTAGAATTAATTTTTCTTATCAATTAGTGAGTACCGATGGTAATGTAATTGAGTCTGCTGAAGTGATTCTCAAAGATATGAGTTTTTTGATGGGAAGTCGTTTAAGATATAGAAATGAGTCATTAGGTTATGAGAAGAACATGCTTGATGAGTGGTTTTTGGAAACCTTTGACAACCATATTACTATGCAAGTCAACTAATTATCTTCGTTTGAAGAAAAGTATGAAAGGCGCTTACAAGAGGGTCATGGCAGTAATGCTCTGATTCTATAATGGATAATTGACGATTTAAATTAAGGGGCGTTTCTAGCCTCTTAAATATTCCAAGTGTTAGTTCTTCTTGTATCGACAATAATGATAATACTCCTAAACCTAAATTCGCTTTAACGGTTTGCTTAATAGCCTCTTGTCTCGCTAAGTCCATGCTGTGGTTAATTGTACCGCCTAGTTGTTGCATAGCATTAATAAACACTGCACGTGTGCCTGAACCGTGTTCTCGTAGTATCCAACGTTGTTGTGACATTTCTGTTAATGTTAATTTTTTTTGTTTGGCCAACACATTATCTTTGGCACAGAAAACAACGAGTTGATCATTACGCCAAGCTGATAAATTTAATGATTTATGTGAAAGTGGTGCCTCAATTAAACCTATATGGGCTTGTCCAGCTAATAATTTCTCGGTGACTTGCTCTGAATTGCTTATGAAGAGTTTTGGCTCTACTTGAGGATGTATTGCTATAAACTCGGCTAGCAGTTGTGGCATAACATATGAACCAATAGTAACACTGGCAGCTACTTTTAATTCTCCTTGTAACTCGGTTGTAGTGGGTTGCTGAATTTGTTCTTGCAATACTAACATCTGTGTTGCTTTACTTAATAGCATTTGCCCATGTGCGTTAATCACTAGCTTACGGCCATGGCGAGTAAATAACGGGTAGCCTAATATATTTTCTAATTCTTTTAATGATTGGCTAGCAGCAGACTGTGTCATAGATAACTCTTGCGCAGCTTTTGTTATACCACTCAGCCTTGCGGTGGTGGTAAATACGGTTAATTGTTTTAATGTTATATTCATCTGCTATTTCACAATTTACTAGGTCATCATATATTAATATTTTTAATATAATACATTAAAAACATCTGTTTTTTTTATTTAAGTTCTCCCTATATATTATGCTTAACATGAATGATGAGAGAGAATGCAATGCCGTTTTCCAAAGATAATCGAGTAAATACACTTAATGGAATTTTGTTTGTCGCGCTATTAGCAATAGCAGCGACTTATTTAGCCGAACTCTCCTTTTTTAAAGAGTTAGCTATTAGCCCGTTAATTATAGGCATTTTGGTTGGTATATTTTACGGTAATAGCTTACGTGACAAGTTTCCTAATACTTGGCACGGAGGACTTGTCTTTTCGACTAAAACCTTATTACGTGCCGGTATTGTTTTTTATGGTTTTCGTTTAGTTTTTCAAGATATTGTACAAGTTGGTTTTGCAGGCGTTTTATTGAGTATTTTTATTGTAATAAGTACTTTTATTTTTGGCTATTGGTTTGGCACAAAAATATTAAAGTTAGATCGCGATACCAGTATTTTAATTAGTGCTGGTAGTTCAATCTGTGGTGCCGCAGCTGTATTGGCAACTGAGCCAGTAATTAAAGCAGAGGCTTATAAAACCAGTATTGCAGTGGTAACGGTAGTGATTTTTGGCACTATTGCTATGTTTATTTATCCGATCTTGTATCAACAGGACTTTTTAGGGCTAAGTTTAAGGTTAACAGAACAAGCGATGGGAGCTTACGTTGGAGCTACATTACATGAAGTAGCTCATGTGGTTGGTGCCGGTGCTTCAATGAGTGATGATATTGCTAACACAGCTGTTATTGTAAAAATGTTACGCGTTATGCTGCTAGCCCCATTCTTACTAGTATTAGGTGTTTGGCTGGCAAGTTTAGCTAAGCAAGGTAATAAAGCACAATATGTTATTAACGATAACTGGCAGCAGAAAGGGGGAGTTACGATCCCTTGGTTTGCTGTAGGCTTTATTGCCATGGTTGGCTTTAATTCACTGAATATTTTACCAATAACTTGGGTGGATAATATCAATCAGCTGGATAATTTTGCCCTAACAATGGCCATGACAGCATTAGGTATAGAGACACGCTTAAATAAATTTAAAGGTGTAGGTTTTAAGCCTATTTATCTTGCGAGTGTTTTATTTTTATACCTAATGACGTCTGGATATGCCTTATCTTATTACCTTATTCGTTAGCCGAAATACGGCTTATTAAGCGCTATGAGTTTTTTCAAAGCCAGCCAATACAGTGAATAATTGTTCAATTTTTTTAACTAAAGGAATGAGTAATTTCGAATTCTCTTTGTTTGCTTGCCATTGTAATAAATCATCAGCTATCTCTTCGACATAAGGTTGAAAAGTATCAGCTGAGCATGTGAAACCAGCATCTTTTTTAAAAATAGCTTCAAACCCTGCTTTTTTATGTTCACGCAAGTCTGCCAATGTTGCATCAGCGGTTAATGATCTTTTTAGAATCAACGAAATATTTTCAATTAATTGTTGTTCAATCGCTTTAGTAGTCATATTTTTTCTTTATTTGTCTAGTCGAGAGTAATTGCTAATATCAAAAGTTGCTATTAGCAGTCGTTATTAATAGTAATTATGTCAGATTTATTGGTGTTTTGTTAGTTTGACCTGCAATTTCACGTACCAATTTAGGCATTAAAAAGCCGGGTAAACTCGCAAGCATTTCGTTAACTATTTTAACCGCCTTTTTCTCTGTTACATCAAAGTGGGCAGCGCCTTGTACAGGATCAAAAAGGTGAAGATAATAAGGTATGATACCAATATCGAACATTTTTTCACTTAATGCGATTAGCGTATCGCTTTTATCATTGACACCATTGAGTAATACACTTTGATTAAATAAGGGAATGCGAGCTTCACGCAATGGCTCTAGTGCTTGTGCAAAATTATCATCTATTTCATTAGCATGGTTTATATGTAAAACCATAGTTGCTTTTAAGCGGGTACGGATTAATAAACCGACTAAACCCTTAGTAATACGGCTAGGGATAACGACAGGTAATCTTGTATGAATACGCAGACGTTTTACATGCGTTATGGCTTCAATTTGCTCAACTAGCCAAGTTAAGTGAGAATCGTTGGCCATTAAAGGATCGCCACCACTAAAAATGACTTCTGAAATTTCTGAGTGTTCGGCAATATAGATTAATGCTTGCTGCCATCGTTGTTTGTTAGGACTATTTTCTTGATAGGGAAAATGACGGCGAAAGCAATAACGGCAGTTAATGGCGCAACCTGCTCTAACAATCATCAATACCCGATTTTTATACTTATGTAGTAAGCCTTCAGCAACCGTATCGTGTTCTTCTAAAGGATCTGTGCTAAAGCCATCAGACATAATAAACTCATTAGATAACGGCATAACTTGCTTGAGTAAAGGGTCATTAAAATCGCTTTTTTTCATACGACTGATAAAAGGCAAAGGTACTCGAACAGGAAATAATTGTTTGGCGTTGAAATGTTGTAAATACTCAGCACTATTTATATCAAGCAATGTTAAGAGCTTTTCAGGGTCAGTAATGACTTGGCGAAGGTCTTTTTGCCATGAATTTTCATCACAAAGATGCAATTTAGGGTCAATTTGGGTTATTATCTGCGACAATTCTTATTTCAACTTATGATCTTTACCTTAGATGCTGTGTAGTATATTGGGTATGAAGGTAATGGACAATTAATTAAAGAGCACACTTATGGCTAATTTCAGTACTAACCAGTTTAAAGCTGGACTTAAAATCATGCTTGATGGCGAACCATGTAATATTCTTGAAAACGAATTGGTTAAGCCGGGTAAAGGTCAAGCATTCAATCGTGTAAAAATTCGCAAACTAGTATCAGATAAAGTATTAGAGAAAACATTTAAATCAGGTGAGTCGGTTGAAGGCGCTGATGTAATGGATGTTGAACTTGCTTATTTATATGCTGATGGTGAATTTTGGCACTTTATGAATAACGAGACATTCGAACAAATTGCGGCGGATGAAAAAGCTGTATCTGATACAACTAAATGGTTAGTTGAAGGTGATATTTGTACTATTACACTATGGAATAATTCACCTATTTCAGTAACACCTCAAAACTTTGTTGAAATAGACATTACTGAAACTGATCCTGGCTTAAAGGGCGATACTGCAGGCACTGGCGGAAAACCAGCAACGTTATCAACAGGTGCAGTAGTTCGTGTTCCTTTATTTGTACAAATTGGTGAAAAAGTAAGAATAGATACACGTTCAGGAGAATATGTATCACGAGCAACAGCTAAATAATTTAACTAATATAAATGAGTTATCGGCTTCGGCTTGCAGCTGCGTTATTTAAGTAACGAGCACAATATAAATATGAAAAAGTCCAAATAATATTATTTGGACTTTTTTGCTTAGAATTTTTACTAATACTCGGTAGTGATTGGCAGGATTAACGTTTTATCTTTGAAGTAATAATGCTGCAGCACCAAGTAAACCTGGCTGTGGTTCAGTAATAATATAGGTAGGTGTTTGCTTCGGTATATTCGATAAACGTCCTTTTGCTTCAAAACGAGTTCTAAAATCACTGTTTTTAATGAAGTCAATAAAACGTGGTGCAATCCCCCCTGCAATATATACTCCTCCTTGGCAATTTAATGTTAAGGCTAAGTTACCCGCGAAGCTGCCTAAGACTTTACAAAACTGCGTTAATGCTTGTTCACACACCGAACATTTACCAGATACTGCTTGTTGGCTAATTTCAGCAGCGGAAAGGTGCACCTTATCTTGACCGTTAATTGCAATAATTGCTTGATGAATTTGCTCTAAGCCGTAACCAGATAATAACTGTTCATAAGAAACTCGTGCTAAGTTCTTTTTTAAATGTTGTAAAATTTGTATCTCAAGTTCATCAACGGCGGCAAAATCTACATGACCACCTTCACCGCTGAAACAATGCCATTGACTCTTTCCATTTGAGGATATTGGTACTATGTGCGCAACACCTAAACCTGTACCAGGTCCGCATACCGCAATAGGCATTTGAGCTACTGTTGCACCACCGCCAATTTTAACTTTTTGATTATCATTTAATAGCGGAATTGCCATGGCAATAGCTGTATAGTCATTTATCATGGTTAAACTATTTAGGTTAAGCGCTGCTATTAGCTCTTTTTGTGAAAATTCCCACGGTAAATTTGTCATTGAAATAATGTCTTTATCTGTGGGACAAGCAATTGCTAAACAAGCATTTATACAGGTGCCAGCAATATTTTTGTTTTTAATATATAGTGCAATAACATCGATTAAACTCGCAAATTTAGCGCATTGATACGTTTCTATATCTGTATATTGAGATTCACTTTGTGCATTAGCTTGTGCTAAACGAATATTAGTGCCGCCAATATCGGCAATTAAATTAACTATTTTTTTATCATTATTATTCATGTCTACTTTTGCCTAATTATCTATGATTAACGTTAACGGTTGATATATTAATTACCATTAGTGTTTTTCAATGTTTATCGAATAATACCCATTTTAATAAATTTATTTCCTATAAAAGTTTTATTACTGAGTTTAGTACAGGAAATTATAAGACATTTTGCTAACTTTAACGTGTCTAACAAATGAGAATACTATGTTATTGTTTGCGTGACCATGCCTATTTTTGCTGGTATTAGCGTGTAATGTTCCTGATAAAAAATGTACTCATGCTTGGAAGTTTTCGTTGATATATCCATATAGTTGTTGAAGTAAATTATACTATTTTATAATTGTTGCAACGAATGTATTATTACTGTTAACTTAGGTTAACAGTGTGTTAATCTAAGTTAACTATATTATCAAGTTTATCCAAGGAATTTTTAATTATGAAAGCAAGTATCATTTTATTATCTGTAGCACTAAGTAGCTTAGCCATGCCTGCTTCAGCTATTAAATTACCTGATTCGTTAACAAGTAAGTTATCGGAAAGTAATTCAGCAACTGATATCGCTAAGAATGCTGCTACAGATATGGCAAAAAATGCGTTAACAACTTATGCCGCAACTGAGCTTGGTATGTCTGAAGCAATGGTTAGTGGTGGTTTAGCGTCTATTTTTAAAGTTGCACAAGATAACTTAACAACAGAAAACTTTTCAGAGTTAAGTACAGCGATACCGGATATAAGTAGCTATATCGACCAAGCACCATCATTTTCAACCTCAGCGATTACTTCGTTATTAGGTGATAGTAAAGCGTCTAAAACAGCACAAAGTGCGAGCTATTTAGATTCAGCTTTTGAAAGTTTAGGTATTCCAAAAGAAAGCCTTCCGCTTATGATCAGTACAGTTACTAGTTATTTAGATAGTAACGGTTATGGTAATGCTGCAGGAATATTGAAACAAGGGTTAAACTTTTTATAAGCCTTGTTAATCTTTTTAGTCTACTATTTTAAAATAAAAAACCGATATTTTTGTTAAAGAATATCGGTTTTTTTATATTTTCGTGTTGCTAGTTAGCTACTTTGATTCAACTTGATGAATATGTACATCACGTTGCGGGAATGGAATGTTGATATTAGCGTCATCTAATGCGGAATATATACTCGCATAAGCTTTATATTTTGACTCGTAAAGGTTGATGGTTGGTGTCCATAAACGAATACCTAATGTAATCGCGCTGTCAGAAAATTCATCAATACCTACTTGTAGTTTGTTGCTATCGCCAATGATATCAAGTGACATCATGGTTTTTTTCAGTAATTCTGCAACTTCTAAAGGGTTATGCTCATATGAAATTCCAACTTTTAATTCAAGTAATGAGTCATTTTTGGAGTTATGTAGTATTTCGCCAACAATATGTTTATTCGGTACGGTAATGATCACATCATCTTCATTTTTTAATACAGTATAAGCTAAGAGTACTTCTTCAACGACCCCTGTAACACCGTGCACGGTTATGGTATCACCGACCACAAAAGGTCTAATAATAATAATATTAAAGCCAGCCGCGTAGTTAGCTAGTAAACCTTGTAAAGCTAAGCCAGCACCTAAAGAAACAGCACCAATAGCAGCTACAAATGGCGTCACACTAATACCAAGTTTACTTAAGGCTACAATGGTTATCATTACCACAATTATCATTTTTGAGGTATTAGATAAAAATTGGCTTAGGGTTATATCTAATTTATTTTTAAGACAGAGTTTTAATACCCATTTAGATATTTTACCCGCAAGGATATAACCAATAATAAAAACAATTAGTGCGCCAATAAGTTGAAAACTGTAATTGGTAAAGAACTCAATAATAATGTTGTATATATTCGCGACTTGATTTATTTCATCTTTTAATAAATTAGTGGGGTTAAGCGCGGTAGTGACTTTTTCTGTCGTGTCGGCAAGTTGAGTGGTAAACACAAATATTCCTTAATATATGATAGAGCAGCAATTTATCTGCATAGTATAAACAGAATAATAACGTATTTTTATATTAAGCTAAAAGAAAAGAACATAAAATTAATTATTTGGAGTAATTAAATAAGCGTATCTTAAGCCATTATTTTGTTAGGGAAGTGCTTGACCATTTCTCGCCTCGAGTAAACGATACCAGTCTATATGACTGTAATCTAATTCCTGTGAATTTTGTGCAACAATGATACGTTCAGCTGTGGTGGAGCCTATAATAGGATAAATACTAGCAGGATGTTTTAATAGCCAAGCTAAAATAAGTTGCCATGGTTGGCAGTTATATTTTAAAGCTTGTTGTGATAATTCAGCTTTGATTCGTTGCTCGTCAGCAGTTGAAAATGTATTTCCCCATGCAGGATAAGCAACACCTCCAAGAGGGCACCATGCAATAGGTGTTATGCCTAATTGTTGGCATTGATCTAAGGTGCCATCTGAAAAACTGCTAATATTATGAATATTGATTTCTATTTGATTCACTAATAAAGGGTCATCTAACGCTGATTGTAATAAAGCTACTTGCGAAGGCGAGAAGTTACTAACACCAAAATGCTTTACTTTACCGCTAGATTTTAATTGGATAAACGTTTCAGCTACATCTTGAGCGTTAAACAAATAATCAGGACGATGTAGTAGAAAGAGATCTAAATAGTCAGTATTAAGGCGTTTTAACGAGTTTTCTACACTGTTCGTAAGATAGTTTGACGAGAAGTCATAACGTTGAGGGTTTCGTCTAATACCTGCCTTTGAAGTGATTATTATATTATTACGTAAGTTTGGCGATTCTTTTAATACCTCGCCAAATAAACTTTCGCATTCACCATCACCATATATATCGGCATGGTCAAAGTGATTGTAGTTATTGTCAATGGCGGTATGAATAGCTAATTTACCTTTTGCACGATCATTAGCTGAGTTGTCACCGGCAATACGCATGCAACCGTAAATAAGACGAGAAGAGCCCGTTGTTGATAATTTTGATATTTGTTGAATTTTCATCTTTATTAGTGGTGAACGTTTGGTGTTAAGTGTAAAAAATATCCCTTACCAGCAAAAGTCAGTTGATAAGTGCTTTCATCGTTTACCAATTGTTTTTCTAATAATCCTTTTTCTACCAATAAGGCAAACATAGTTTTTGAAAGTTCAGTTAATTTGGCCTTAGTATTAATTTCCATTTCAGTCGCTACGCCTTTAAGTGAGTATAATGCTCGAATAATAGCAATTTCAGATTCAGAAATTAGCGGCAGTTGCCCGCTATATGGCGGGTACTGATCTTTAATAAACTTTCCATGGATACTTTTATAGGATGCTTGTATTGCTTGAATATCATCATCTTTATTATCGGTTAATTGAAAAGTATGAAAAACACCCGTCTCTTTAGTTTGATAATCTACTTTAGCGAGAAAAATAGGTAAATTACACCCTTGAGCAACATGATAAAAACCTGTTTTCCATTTAGTTACCGTGCCACGAGTACCTTCTGGTGTGAAAAGAAAAAATACTCTATTGCCTTTTTGAGAATCAATAAATGCTTTTATTTGATCAACTTGCCCTTGACCTTGTGACGTTCTATTTATTGGCATCGCACCTAACCACATTAATAAGGTGCCTAAAATAGGTGTTTTACATAAACTGTCTTTTATTGAAAAGTAGATTTTTACATCTTGTAATATAGCGGCCCCAAGCGCATAAACAAAATCCCAATTTGACGTGTGCGGTGCAGCTATTGCTACCCCTGCACCTTCTGGCGCTACTTTACATATTTTCCAACCCGCTAATGTAAACCATAATTTAAATAAATATTTTAAAAAGTATTTAGTAAATATGCCGTCAAAAATAGTTTTTTTGCGAATTGATAGAGCTTTGTTAGTCATGGAGTCACATCAGAAGGATGTATGAAAATAGTGAATATTATTATAGCATTGATTTTTTATTTTCTAATAGATTTATGCCACGGTTGAATTTACGATTATTAACACCATATTTAGTGTCTTTATCTATTTACGTTTCATCATTAATCCTTAAGGTATTACCATGACCAATGCAGTAGAAACTAATGCTTTGCAAATAAGCTCCCTTGTAAAAACCTATAAAGGCGGTTTTCAAGCGTTAAAAGGGATTGATTTAACGGTTAAACAAGGCGATTTTTTTGCACTACTTGGCCCTAATGGTGCTGGTAAATCTACCACCATAGGTGTGATCACTTCTTTGGTGAATAAAACTCAAGGCCAAGTAAAAGTATATGGGTATGATATAGATACCGACCTAGAAAAAGCAAAGTCATTTATTGGCTTAGTACCGCAAGAATTTAATTTTAACCAGTTTGAGCCACTTATTAATATTTTAGTTAACCAAGCAGGTTATTATGGTGTTGATAAAAAAACGGCTTTAGTTCGTGCTGAAAAATATTTGAAGCAATTAGAATTATGGGATAAACGTAACTCTGCTGGGCGTGAGTTATCTGGCGGTATGAAACGACGATTGATGATTGTTCGTGCTTTAATGCATGAGCCACAAATGCTGATCTTAGATGAGCCAACCGCTGGTGTAGATATAGAAATTCGTCGAGGCATGTGGGATTTCTTGCAGCAACTTAATGAGCAAGGCATTACGATTATTTTAACGACTCATTATTTGGAAGAAGCCGAAAGTTTGTGCCGTAATATCGCGATTATTGATGGTGGAAAAATTGTTGAAAATACCAGTATGAAAAGCTTGTTAGCACAATTAGATGGTGAAACCTTTGTGTTAGATTTACTCCCCTTTAAAAGTGAGATTGCCCTTAACGGTATTAGCTCTCGCAGGATTGATGATAGTACGTTAGAAATTGATTTACAGAAAAAACAAACGTTGAATTCAGTTTTTGAGCAATTATCTGCTCAAAATGTGGAAGTATTAAGTATGCGCAATAAGAGTAATCGATTAGAAGCTTTATTTGTTAACTTAATTACGAATAATAGCACCAAGAAAGAGGCTAAATAACATGAACAACTCTATTGCCTTAAAAAGCATTTTGAATAAAGAAACTCAACGCTTTATGCGTATTTGGGTACAAACTTTAGTACCACCAGCAATCACCATTAGCCTTTATTTTATTATTTTTGGTTCGCTTATAGGATCTCGTATAGGTGATATGGGCGGCGTTGATTATATGTCATTTATTGTACCAGGCTTGATTATGATGAGTGTCATTACAAACTCATATTCGAATGTAGCATCATCTTTTTTTAGTGCTAAATGGCAGCGTAATGTTGAAGAAATGTTAGTCGCTCCTGTACCTAATTGGGTTATTGTTGCTGGATATGTTGGCGGCGGTATGGCTCGTGGCATTTTGGTTGGCTTAATTGTTACCTTAGTATCATTATTATTTGTTGATATACAAATTCACAATGTGTGGGTAATTGTTGCAACGGTTACGCTAACATCGGCAACCTTTGCTTTAGGTGGCTTAATTAATGCTATTTTTGCTAGAACGTTTGATGATATTTCGATTATTCCAACTTTTATTTTAACGCCGTTGACATATCTTGGCGGTGTGTTTTATTCCATTAGTTTACTGCCTGAATTTTGGCAAGGTGTTTCTCAAGTTAACCCCATTGTTTATATGGTAAATGCTTTTAGATATGGATTTTTAGGTGTTACTGATGTGAGCATAGGTACCGCTTTTATGGTCATCGGTTTTTTTATCGTTACTTTATTTGCTATTGCAATGACGTTAATTAATAAAGGTATAGGCTTAAGAAGTTAAAGAGCATAGTTATTATTATGAAAGAAAATACAAAAATAGATGAGCTTGCTGGTGACTCTAAAGCGATTACCACTAATCAAAGTGGTATACATGAAAAGCTTGATGAAGTGGTGCAAAGGCATTTGACTCATCCTTTTCAAAAACCGTATCAAGTTCATACTCAAAAAGCCTTTGATGATATTAATGAACGAGTTAAAGCTTATATTGAAGGTAATCCTGATGGCAAAGTGATTCTTGATTCTTGTTGTGGTGTTGGACAAAGTACGCGTCTACTTGCATCATTAAATCCTGATGCATTAGTGATTGGCGTCGATAAGTCATCGAGTCGTATAGAGCGTAATGTTAAGGGGTTTGATGCTATAAATGGCTATCAAGCAGAGAACTTTCAGTTGGTAAGAGCTGATTTAAATGATTTCTATCGTTTGGTGAAAACGGCTAATTGGCCTATCAGCAAACATTATATTTTGTATCCTAATCCTTGGCCAAAATCAAAGCATTTGCAACGCCGTTGGCATGGTAGTGCGGTATTTCCAACCTTGATTAGCCTTGGTAAAGAAATTATTTTACGTAGTAATTGGCGATTATATTTAGAAGAGTTCCAACAAGCAGCTAATCATGTGGACTTAATTGGAGATATTTCTGCTTTGGAAATAGATGAGCAACCATTGACTCCATTTGAAGCTAAATATCAAGCAAGTGGTCAAATTTGCTGGCAATTATCTTTTACTCGTTAAGTATTAAAATAACTATTTTATGGCTTTTTTCACTATTATTTTATGTAGTAGATAATCATAATATTTATAATTCCTTTTAAATCAATTACTTGTTTTTATGGCATAACAATTGATTGCTCTTATGAATATAAAGGCATTTTAAGGAAGTAATGATGAAAGCGATGAAAAATAAAATCTTAATGATAATAACGATGTTAGTTATATTGGTACAGGTTGGATTAATTTATGTGAGTACATTAATTAGTTAACTGGTAATCGCTACTGCTGCTTTGCATTATTCAGAAAAAAGAAGACATTTAGCCATTTTTTTATTAAAGTTCACCACTTAAATATCTATACTTTTGAATGAACTCGTATGACTACGACGCCCAAGCGTACCGCCCAAGCTACACCAGCAGCCTTACATCGGATTTTTACCCTTGCGGAGAAACCCGATTCTACTTTAGGGCGCATTGAGCAAGAAATATCTCAAAACCTGCTCGGCTTTTTGAATAACCATATAGTGGCGAGTAAAAATGCGTTAACGGATATTGAGCAAGATTTTGTCTGCCCGCTTATTCCTGAGCAGCCAGAGTTCGTTTCTGATCATATGCACCACTTATTAGATAAGTTAGTGTCACAATCAGTTCATACTGCTAGTCCGACTTTTATCGGTCATATGACTTCAGCTTTACCTTCTTTTATTTTACCTTTATCTAAGTTGATGGTGGGTCTTAATCAGAACTTAGTAAAAGTAGAAACATCTAAAGCCTTCACGCCGTTAGAGCGACAAGTCGTCGGTATGATGCACAATTTAGTGTACAAAGAAAGTGAAAGCTTTTATCAAGCTTGGATGCATAGCGCAGAACATTCGCTAGGCGCTTTTTGCTCTGGTGGTACTGTTGCTAATATTACAGCACTCTGGGTCGCTCGTAATAAGTTACTTAAGGCTGAGGGTAGTTTTAAAGGAATTACTCGTTCAGGCTTATTTGCAGGCCTACAACATTATGGCTATCAAGGTTTAGTTATTCTTGTCTCAGAACGTGGTCATTATTCTTTGAAAAAGTCGGCCGATATACTCGGTATTGGGCAAGATAGCGTTATTGCCATTGAAACTGATGAAAATAATAAAATAAATTGTCAAAAACTAGCAGAAAAATGCGAAGAACTACAGAAGCTGAATATTAAAGTACTAGCCATCGTTGGTATTGCGGGCACAACTGAAACTGGTAATGTAGATCCTTTAAATGAAATGGCTGCAATTGCTAAACAACACGGATGCTATTTTCATGTGGATGCCGCGTGGGGTGGCGCAACCTTATTATCGAATAAACATCGACATATCCTTGCTGGTATTGAACATGCCGATTCAGTTACGATTGATGCGCATAAGCAAATGTATGTACCTATGGGAGTAGGGATGGTGTTATTTAAAGATCCTTCATCTGTTGAAGAAATCGAACATCATGCGGAGTATATTTTACGAAAAGGTTCAAAAGATTTAGGTAGTCACACCTTAGAAGGCTCTCGGGCAGGAATGGCGATGCTTGTTTATTCAAGCTTACATATTATTAGTCGACCAGGCTATGAAATGTTGATCAATCAGGCCATTGAAAAAGCAGAATATTTTGCCGAGATTATTCATCAGCATGATGACTTCGAATTGATTACAAAACCAGAATTATGTTTATTAACTTATCGTTATGTACCTAAATCAGTACAGCTTTTGCTATCTCAAGTTGATGAAACTAAGCAGAAAGAAATTAATGTTATTTTAGGTGAGCTGACACAGTTTATTCAAAAACGTCAACGTGAAGATGGTCACTCCTTTGTGTCAAGAACGCGTATTCAAGTCGCTCGTTATGGCGGCGAAAAAGTGATTGTTTTTCGTGTTGTCCTAGCTAACCCATTAACAAGAAAAAGCAATTTACGTGATATTCTTGCAGAGCAATGTAAATTGGCGCAAGAAAGTGAAATATTATTACCTAAATTATTTGATTTAGTAAAAGACAACTAATCTCTGGCTTGATATTGATGAGCTGATATCGGTTGTCTTGTTACTGTAAATGATTGTAGTTTTTTTATGATAGTTTAACCGGTAAATTATCAATTAGTCTTGCTTTACCTAAATAGGCCGCAGCTAAAATAACAATATTTTTATCGTTTGGTGAGGCTGGTGCTAATGTTTGTGCATGACATAAATTAATATAGTCAGTTTTTAAGCCAGCTTTATCAAGTTTTTCACTTGCTTGCATTAGCAATACGGCATAGTCTCTAGCTTGATGTCCGGCTTGTAATGCTTCGCTTAACCATAATAAGGTTTTGTATAATACCGGTGCTATTATGAGCTCTTCTGGTGTTAGGTAACCATTGCGTGAACTCATTGCTAGACCAGACTTCTCACGAATTATTTCCACAGGAATAATGTCAACAGGCATAGATAAATCTTCAACCATTGTTTGAATCACTTGCAGTTGTTGATAATCTTTAGAGCCAAAACAGGCAACATCAGGTTGGACTAAATTAAACAGCTTACAAACAACGGTGGCTACGCCACGGAAATGTCCTGGACGGCTGGCACCACAATATAAATCTGAGATATTAGGGACTTCTACATAGCTATTTTCACCAAAACCTTTAGGATAAATAACATCAGCTGTAGGTGTGAACAATAAGTCAGTATTTACCTTGAGTAAGCTTTCTTTATCTTGTGCCAAAGTTCTAGGATAATTATCAATATCCTCACTTAAACCAAACTGCATAGGATTAACAAAAATACTAACAATGACTTTGTCAGCATGTTTATGAGCGGCTTTTACTAAAGCTAGGTGGCCGTCATGCAAATTCCCCATTGTTGGTACAAATGCTATCGTTAAACCTTGCATGCGCCACGCTTTGACTTGTTCTCTTAAATCTTTAATATTTTCAACAGTGTTCATGGTATTCTCTTAAATATCAGTATGGAAATTTTGAATTACGCCAACATTTGGATTGTAATTCTTTCGCTTTGATACCTGTCTATATCGACTAGTTATTTAAAAATATGTTCTTCGCCTGGAAAATTTCCATTAGATACTTCGCTGATATAAAGCTCAATCGCTTTTTTAATATCGCCAGTTTCTTTGATGAAATTTCGAGAGAATTTAGGCATATAACTACAAGAAATACCTAAAGCATCATGCATAACTAATATTTGTCCATCGGTATCTTTACCTGCTCCAATACCAATAGTGGGAATTGATACAGCCGCAGAAATGGCTTTGCCAAGTGGGGCAGGGATGCATTCTAGTACTAATAATTGTGCACCCGCGGCTTCAAGCGCCAAAGCGTCTTCAATCATTATCTTTGCGTGTTCATCACTACGACCTTGTACTTTAAAGCCACCAAAAACATTGACAGATTGTGGTGTTAAGCCTAAATGAGCACAAACAGGAATACCACGTTCAACTAAAGCTTTTATAGTGCTGGCTAACCAAGTGCCACCTTCCATTTTTACCATACTAGCGCCAGCTTGCATTAACTTTGTTGCATTGGTTAATGCTTGCTCTGTGGTGGCGTAGGTCATAAAAGGCATATCACCAATAATAAGTGTATTTTCTGCACCTCGTTTAACACATTCAGTATGGTAAACCATGTGGTCAATAGTGACAGGCAGAGTATCATCTCGTCCTTGAAGGACCATGCCCAATGAATCGCCAATTAAGATAGCGTGAATACCTGCTTGATCGAAAAGCTGAGCAAAACTTGCATCATAAGCGGTGATAGTTGAAATTTTTTCGCCTTGTTGTTTCATTTTTAACAAGGTAGATGTGGTTATTTTAGCCATATAGTTCTCAATTCATCTGTTGAGTTAATTGGTTTGGGTTGTTAGTTAAGCTGAGCCTTGACTCAATCGCGCTACTTTCGCACAAATATTTTTCAACTGCAATGATCCGCTAGTATTCGCTTAGTTTTATCATTGAATTGACAGAAATGTTTTGACTTAGAGAAGATATGTTTTGGCCATTAGGTAATTGTAATAAAGGGGAAATTTCAGCTAATGGTATTAAAACAAATTCACGTTCGGTCATACCATAGTGAGGTATGACTAAGCGTTCAGAATTGATAACTTGATTGCCAAATAACAGGATGTCTAGATCTAAAATGCGGGCACCCCAACGGTTTTCTTTACGTACTCTGCCAAATTCATTTTCAATAGCTTGTAAAGCGTCTAATAATTCAATAGGCGATAGTGACGTTTCAAGGCTTAAAACAGCATTAATATAGTTATCTTGATCTTGAGGGCCCATCGGTTTACTAAGGTATAAAGAAGAAACCGAAAGAATACTGCTTTGTGTTATTTTTCTAATTGCTTTAATTGCATTTTTAACTTGTTCTATTGGCTCAGATAAATTACTACCTAAGCCAATATAAGCAATAGTTGATGTCGTTGTCATGAGTATTATTAGTCAACAGTAGCTTGGTTAGTCGGTTTACGTCGTTTTCTTGGCGTACGTCTTTTCGCTCCTGGTGAGCTTTTGATTCCTTTAACCATTTGTTCTTGAGCTTCATGACTAACATTTTGAAAGTCAGTCCACCATTTTGATAACTCGGTTAGGTGCCCATTGTCTTTTTCAACTTCAGCACGTAACAAGAGAAAGTCGTATCCTGCTCTAAACTTAGGGTGTTCAAAAGTTTTGAATGCTTTTTTACCTTCTCGACGTTCTAATTTCTCTTGTAAAATCCAGATGTCTTTCATGACACTTTGAAAACGCTTAGGAATAGCGATGCTTTGCTGCTGCTCAGGCATTATTTCGCTTAAAGCAGCAAAAAATGCATCTTGAGGTGATAATTGGCGATTAGCATTTATCTGACGAATATAGTTCTGTAATGAATACCAAAGCATGGCTGCAAATAAAAATGCAGGTGTTACACGTTGATCATTATTAATACGGTTATCTGTATTTGTCATTGCTTGAATAATGAAGCGTTCTAGTTGCTCGCTATTGCCTTCTGAGTGATTATCTAATGCTAGATTAACTGCAGGAAAGAAAAAACCAAATAATTGGTATTTACGTAATTGTTTATAGTTAGCAACGGCTTTGCCCGAAATAAACATTTTTAAAAACTCTTCAAACATTCTAGCAGCAGGAATATTTGCCATTAATGGTGCCAGCTCTGTAATTGGTTGCTGAGTTTCTTTAGCTATTTTCATATCTAGCTTAGTGGCAAAACGGATAGCACGAAGCATGCGTACTGGATCTTCTCTGTAACGAGTTTCTGGATCGCCAATTAAACGGATAACTTTGTCTTCTACATCTTTTACACCATTCGCGAAATCTAAGACTTTAAAATCTTTAGATGAGTAATAAAGTGCGTTGATGGTGAAATCTCTACGTTCAGCATCTTCATCAATGGTGCCGTAAATATTGTCACGTAATAACATACCATCATCGTTTTGTTTCGAGGTTTTGGTACTGTCCTTTCCTTTTTGACCTTCACTGTCGTGGTGCCCTCGAAAGGTGGCGACCTCAATGATTTCTCGACCAAAAACAATATGCGCTAGTCGAAACCGGCGACCTATTAAACGACAGTTTCTAAATAAGCCTTTAATTTCGTCAGGCGTAGCATTGGTTGCAATATCAAAGTCTTTAGGTTTTTGACCCAATAAAATATCGCGAACACCACCACCAACAAGATAAGCATCAAAACCGCCTTTGTTTAGCCGATATAATACTTTAAGCGCATTTGGGCTAATTAATTGGCGAGATACTGGATGTTGATCACGTGTAAGTACAATGGGTTGTTCGAGTGTTGTGACGTGATTGTTAACGATAGCTTTTTTACTGGTATTTTTAGTAAAAACCTTTTTACATAAATTAATGACGCGTTTGATAATCGCAAACCTTTTATTAAGAGTAGGAAGTATATGAAAAATTATCTTGTTAGATACATGTAATGATATAACAAACTTGTAACAAAGAGAATGAAAAAGCAGCTGTTTTTTATTTACAACTGCTTTAACTATCATATCAATGCTACCTTAAGTGATAATATTAATGCCAAAGGCATAGGTAATAAGGTAGCACTTAGATATTTATTATCGCTATATCAATTACTACATTAATATTATTTGGGTCTACTAATCTCAAAAGGATTATTAATCGTTGCGTATTCAGCACCACCAAGACGAGCTAATGGCTGAATTTTATCGGCATGTACTTTGATTCGTTGCTTTTCATCAACATCAACGACGTTATCATTAATATAGACTTGCTTAACTTCAACAAAAATTAAGCTTTGTGGTACATCACCTAACGGTTTTATTTCATATAACTCACAACCGTAAGCAATGTCGCATTGTGCAATTCTTGGTAGGGAAAAATTAGCAAACTCAGTAGTTTTTATTCCTGCATCAGTAAGCTCCGATTCACCATGCGCTAATGTTTGTGCGGTTTGTGTAACTAAGCTAGCATGTTGTTCTGAAGCAATGTGAATCACGACTTTTTTATTTTTAATAATGTTAGTTAAAGTATCTTTATCATCGCCATTAGGTTTTTTACCTACTGATAACATTAAAATAGGAGGTGCACTAGATACTGCAGTAAAGTAAGAAAATGGCGCTAGATTAAATGAACCATTACCTGAATCAGTTAAGGCCCACGCAATCGGGCGAGGAATGATGGTTTGTGTCATTAAATGATAGCGTTGGTTTGCGCTGAAAGCTGAAAAGTCAAAATTCATATATGAGTCCATGTTTTTATTAAGGTAAATATTCGTTGTATCAGTTGATAATTATTCGTCATTGTCGCTAAGGTCAATGTTTATTGCTTTGACCTTAGCTACTTTTTCTCTATTCCAGTGTTTAATTGCCCAATTGATAATGTTAGGGACTTGTTCATGAGTTAAATCCGGATCAGGAATTTGTCCTAAAAAATTTAGTGCAGCGATTAATGCTGGTTGAGGATTATTATTATCAATAGCTGTGGCTTTATTTTGCTTGCTAAGTTTAAAGCCTTGCTTAGTTATAGCCAGTGGTATATGCCCGTATTGAGGCGGTTTTTTATTAAGTGTGGCATACAAGGTTAGTTGCCTCGCTGTCGGCTCAAGTAAATCACAGCCTCGAATAACATGACTTATATTTTGGTAAATATCATCGTGAACAACTGCAAGTTGGTAAGCAAATAGATTATCTTTTCGGTGTATTATGAAGTCTTCTTCAGCCAATCTTTTATCACAAGATATATTACCCTGAAAAATATCTTTAAATTGATACAAACCATATTGATTAATAAGGCGAGTAGCACTATTTTCTTTTGCATTGTTTAGGGGACGACAATGTCCTTGATATATACCACCAAGCTTTTTAATTTCATTTCGTGTGCATTGACAATAATAACTTAGGTGTTGTTGCTGTAGTTCATTTAAAATATGCTTATATCGGTCAGTTTGTTGGCTTTGGTAGAGAATATCTTCATCCCAATGTAAGCCAAATGCTTCTAGCGTTTTTAAAATCGCGGTACTAGCGCCAACTTTTTCTCGGGGAGGATCGATGTCTTCTATTCGAACTAACCATTTACCTGGGTTACCGTTTGAGTCAACGGATGCTTTAGCATCTAAAAAACTTGCTAATGCGGCGATCAATGAACCAAAGTGTAATAAGCCAGAAGGTGAAGGAGCAAAACGACCACGATAACTATCTTGCGATAATAACGATGGTCGCTTTATATCTTGAGGGTTTTTCTGTAAAGCTTGCAAAACGAATGGCTTAGCCAGCCATTTGACGTTCTTTTATTTCTGCTAGAGTTTTACATTCTATGCAAAGATCAGCAGTAGGTCTTGCTTCTAAACGGCGAATACCGATATCAATACCACAAGACTTACAGAAGCCAAACTCATCTTCTTCTATTAACTGTAACGTTTTCTCAATTTTCTTAATGAGTTTACGTTCACGATCTCGAGTACGTAATTCTAGACTAAACTCTTCTTCTTGTGCTGCTCTATCAACCGGATCAGGGAAGTTTGCGGCTTCATCTTGCATGTGAGTTACGGTACGGTCTACTTCTTCACGTAATTGTACACGCCACGCATCTAAAATCTTTTTAAAATGTACTTTTTGGGGCTCACCCATATATTCTTCATTAGCTTTTTCTTGGTATGGCTCTACGCCTGCTAATGCTAAAATACCTAATGCTTTATTTTTACCTGTTGGCATGCTGAATCTCCTAATACTACAAAGACCAAGGTTGTTTGGCTGTAACACCATTTAACATTTATTCTTGGTTGTAATTGCCAATATCAATGATGTAACTTATTTAATATAGACTTAAAATATCAGGTCTATATTGTATCACACATGATGAAAATCAATGTTTTCGATTAATAAAAGCAAAAATAAAATTATTAACCTTATTTATCAATATGTTGTTTATCAAAAAAGTTTGAATTTAACTTAATGAAAAGCGTCGAACTTAATGTGTTATATATAGTACTTCTTTTTTGCGCAAGCATTATTAGCAAGTTTTACAGGTGTTCGTCAATAACTATTACAGCTTAATAAACATAATTTTTTATTTAATAACCTATAAATTCAGGGCAAATAAATAAACTATAATAATATTGTTCATTTTTTAGTTAATTAAACTATCACTTTGTAATTAGCGGTGGTATAATCTCGCGCCCATTAACTTTGAGTGTTTGACTTCTGTCAGTGCTTTAATGTGTTTGGGAAGTCTTTTTAGGCAGTGACGGGTCAAATTTCTGGCCTTGAATTTTAATTTATCTTAATGATTTATATTTATTTTTCTATATATTGGGAAGTAAGTGGGTTAAAAGATAACAGCGGAGCAAAAATCAATGATCCAAATGCAATCACAGCTTAATGTTGCTGATAACAGTGGCGCTAAGCGTGTTCAATGTATAAAGGTTCTTGGTGGCTCGCACCGTCGCTATGCACGCATTGGTGATATCATCAAAGTTGCCGTAAAGGAAGCAAGTCCTCGCGGTAAAGTAAAAAAAGGTGATGTTCACACTGCGGTAGTGGTGCGCACTAAGAAAGGTGTTCGTCGTACAGATGGTTCTGCTATCCGTTTCGATGAAAACGCGGCTGTAATGCTTAATGCAAGCTTACAACCAATTGGTACTCGTATTTTTGGGCCAGTGACACGTGAACTTCGTAATGAAAAATTTATGAAGATCGTATCATTAGCACCAGAAGTACTATAAGGAGTCACGATAATGGCATCTAAGATTCGTCGTGATGATGAAGTAGTTATACTTGCAGGTAAAGACAAGGGCAAAACTGGTAAAGTTACTAAAGTTCTTGTTGAAAGCGGCAAAGTATTCGTAGAAGGCGTAAACTTAATCAAAAAACACACTAAGCCTGTACCTCAGTTACAGCAGCCTGGTGGGATTATTGAAAAAGAAGCACCTTTACAAGTATCTAACGTAGCTATCCTTAACCCTAAATCGGGCAAGGCTGACCGCGTTGGTTTTAGATTTGAAGACGGCAAAAAAGTACGTTTCTTTAAATCTGATAACGAATTAATTTAATTGGAGTAAACGATGGCGAAACTGCATGATTTTTATAAAGATACAGTTGTAGCTGACCTTCAAGCGAAGTTCGGTTATAAAAGTGTCATGCAAGTCCCTCGGATTGAAAAGATCACCCTTAACATGGGTGTTGGTGAGGCAATTTCTGATAAGAAAGTGCTAGAACACGCCACGAATGATCTTACTGCAATCTCAGGTCAAAAGCCGGTCACGACAGTAGCACGCAAATCAGTTGCGGGCTTCAAAATTCGTGAAGGCTATCCTATAGGCACAAAAGTAACTCTACGCGGCGAGCGTATGTGGGAATTTTTAGAGCGTTTAATCTCTATTTCTATTCCTCGTATCCGTGACTTCCGTGGCTTAAACCCTAAGTCATTTGATGGTCGTGGTAATTACAGCATGGGCGTTCGTGAGCAAATCATCTTCCCTGAAATCAATTATGATAAAATTGATAAAATTCGCGGATTAGATATCACTATTACTACTAGCGCGAAAGATAACGAAGAAGGACATGCATTATTGTCTGCCTTCAACTTCCCGTTCAAGAAGAAGGTGTAGAGTTATGGCTAAATCGTCAATGAAAGCTCGTGAAGATAAAAGAACTAAGTTAGTAGCACAATACGCTGAAAAGCGTGCTGCGTTAAAAGCAATCATCTCTGGTGTTAATTCTTCTGAAGAAGAACGCTGGGATGCTGTATTGAAACTTCAAAGTTTACCTCGTGATTCATCAAGTAGCCGTCAACGTAATCGTTGTAATGTTACTGGACGTCCACATGGTTACTTACGCAAATTTGGTTTAAGCCGTATTAAATTACGCGAAACTATGATGCGTGGTGAAGTTCCAGGTCTTAAGAAAGCTAGTTGGTAATTCACGGGAGTAAATGGTTATGATGACTGATCCTATCGCGGACATGTTTACACGCATCCGCAACGGTCAATCTGCAGCAAAAGTTGCAGTAAAAATGCCATCTTCAAAAGTTAAAGTTGCAATTGCTAACTTACTTAAAGAAGAAGGCTATATTTCAGATTATTCAGTTACTGGTGATGTTAAACCAGAATTAGCTGTAACGTTGAAGTATTTTGAAGGTAAAGAAGTAATTGAAGTGATCAAACGTGTTTCACGTCCTGGTCTTCGTGTATACAAAAACTGTAATGAACTTCCTAAAGTTCTTGCAGGAATGGGTATTGCGATAATTTCGACTTCTAAAGGTTTGATGACGGATCGTGCTGCTCGCTCTGCGGGTATTGGCGGTGAAGTTCTTGGTTTCGTAGAGTAAGGAGAATAATATGTCTCGTGTTGCAAAAGCACCTGTCGATGTTCCTGCTGGCGTTACCGTTACGTTATCAGGTCAAAATATCACAGTTAAAGGTCCAGTAGGTGAATTATCACGTACGATTCATAGTTTTGTTGCGGTTTCTCAAGAAGAGAACCAAATCATTACTAACATCGCGTGTGATGAAAGAAATGCATGGGCACAAGCCGGTACTGCTCGCGCTTTAATCAATAATATGGTTGAAGGTGTTAGTAAAGGTTTTGAAAAGAAATTGGTTTTACAGGGTGTTGGTTACCGTGCAAAAGCCGCTGGTAAATCTGTAGATTTATCATTAGGTTTTTCACACCCAATCAATCACGCAATTCCTGATGGAATTACTGTTGAAACTCCTAGCCAAACTGAAATCATACTGAAAGGTTGTGATAAGCATTTAGTTGGTCAAACCGCAGCGAACATTCGTGCATACCGTAAGCCAGAGCCTTATAAAGGTAAAGGTGTACGTTATTCTGATGAACACGTTCGTCGTAAAGAAGCTAAGAAGAAGTAGGGTAATACTATGGATAAGAAAACATCTCGTTTGCGCCGCGCTAAACGCGCACGCGCAAAAATTAGCGAGTTGGGTGCGAATCGTTTAGTTATATTCCGTACTCCTCGTCACATTTACGCTCAATTGATCGCGCCAACTGGCTCTGAGGTTATCGCATCTGCGTCAACTTTAGACAAAGAAGTTAGTGCACAAGTTGAAAACACAGGTAATGTTGCAGCAGCAACTGCAGTAGGTAAAGCAATCGCTGAACGTGCTGTAGCAAAAGGTATCTCTAAGATAGCTTTTGATCGCTCTGGTTTCCTTTATCATGGTCGCGTTAAAGCATTAGCAGAAGCAGCTCGCGAAGCTGGTCTTCAGTTCTAGGGGTTGATAATGGCTAATCATAATCAAGAAAACTCACAACAAAGTGATATGGCTGAAAAGCTAATCGCAGTTAACCGCGTATCTAAAGTGGTTAAAGGTGGTCGTATTTTCAGTTTCACTGCACTAACAGTAGTTGGTGACGGTAATGGTCGTGTTGGTTTTGGCTACGGTAAAGCACGTGAAGTGCCTGCTGCAATCCAAAAAGCAATGGAAAAAGCACACCGTAACATAGTAAACGTTGACCTGAAGGGTACTACTCTTCAGCATGTCATTATTGGCAAGCACTCTGGCTCTAAAGTTTACATGCAACCAGCTTCTGAAGGTACAGGTATCATCGCCGGTGGCGCGATGCGTGCAGTACTTGAAGTTGCAGGCGTTCAGAACGTATTGTCAAAAGCATACGGCTCTACTAACCCAATCAACGTAGTTCGTGCTACTGTTTCTGCTTTGACGAATATGCATTCGCCAGAAAGCATGGCAGCTAAACGCGGCAAAAGCGTTGCAGACATTTTGGGGTAATTGAACATGGCTAAAACAGTTAAAGTAACTCAAATAAAAAGTTCTATCGGTCGTTTACCGAAGCATAGAGCTACATTAAAAGGCCTTGGTCTACGTCGTATCAATCATACAGTTGAGTTAGAAGATACTCCATCTGTACGTGGTATGATTAACAAGGTTATTTACATGATTAAGGTGGAGGATTAATAATGCATTTAAATACTTTATCCCCTGCACCGGGATCTAATAAAACTAAAAAGCGCTGTGGTCGTGGTATTGGTTCAGGTATCGGAAAAACTGGTGGTCGTGGTCACAAAGGTCAGAAGTCACGTTCTGGCGGTAGTGTACGTCCTGGTTTCGAAGGTGGACAAATGCCATTGAAACAACGTTTACCTAAATTTGGTTTTACTTCACGTAAATCTTTAGTTCGCGCTGAAGTTCGTTTACATGAATTAAACCTTATCAAAGGTGATGTTGTTGATATTCACGCGTTAAAAGATGCTGGTCTAATCAACCGTAACATTGAAACAGCAAAAATTATGCTGTCTGGCGAGATTACTCGTAAGATCACTGTTCGCGGTTTAGGCGTAACTAAAGGTGCTCGTGTAGCTATTGAAGCTGCCGGTGGTAACATCGAGGAATAATACAGATTATGGCTACACCAGGAATGGACGCTTCTCAAAAGGGAAGCAAAGGCGCAGGCGGTTTGTCTGAGCTTAAACAAAGATTATGGTTCGTATTCATTGCATTAGTAGTGCTACGCTTAGGATCATTTGTACCAATCCCTGGTATTGACGCCGCTGTATTAGCTCAGTTCTTTGAACAACAAAAGGGCACCATTGTAGAAATGTTTAACATGTTCTCTGGTGGTGCACTTGAGCGAGCCTCGGTATTGGCATTAGGTATTATGCCGTACATCTCGGCTTCAATTATTATGCAACTGTTAACTGTGGTTAGTCCAAAGTTTGCAGAGCTTAAGAAAGAAGGTGAAGCTGGACGTCGTAAAATCAGCCAATACACACGCTACGGCACATTAGTTCTAGCAACAGTACAGTCGATAGCGATTGCAAGAAGTTTACCGGATATGATGCAAGGACTAGTAATTAATGCTGGTTTTAGTTTCTATTTTACTGCAGTAGTTAGTTTGGTTACTGGTACCATGTTTTTAATGTGGTTAGGTGAGCAAATTACTGAACGTGGTATTGGTAATGGTATTTCAATCATTATATTTGCAGGTATTGTTGCTGGCATGCCATCGGCTGTTGGTCAAACAGCTGAGATGGCGCGTCAAGGTGAATTGCACTTATTAGTATTATTGCTTATTGGCGCTGTGGTATTTGCAGTGACTTTCTTAGTAGTGTTTGTAGAGCGTGGTCAACGACGTATTGTTGTTAACTATGCTAAACGTCAGCAGGGCCGTAAGGTTTTTGCGGCGCAAAGCACGCATTTACCATTGAAAGTGAATATGGCGGGTGTAATCCCACCAATTTTCGCCTCTAGCCTTATTTTGTTCCCTGGCACGCTTGCGAGCTGGTTTGGACAAGGTGAAGGCCCTGTAGCTGATTTCTTACAAGGTGTATCTCAGGCGATGTCGCCAGGGCAACCTTTGTATGTATTAATGTTAGCAGCAGCAATTATATTTTTCTGTTTCTTTTACACGGCATTGGTTTTCAATCCGCGTGAAACAGCAGATAACTTGAAAAAGTCAGGTGCGTTCATACCAGGGATTCGTCCGGGTGAACAAACGTCCAAATATATAGATAAAGTAATGACTCGTTTAACCCTAGCGGGCGCGTTGTATATTACCTTTGTCTGTTTGGTTCCACAGTTTATGATCATAGCATGGGACGTTCAGTTCTATTTTGGCGGTACATCATTATTGATTATCGTGGTTGTGATTATGGACTTTATGGCACAAGTACAAACACATATGATGTCTCATCAATATGACAATGTACTTAAAAAAGCAAACTTGAAAGGTCACGGTCGTTAGGCCGGGCTATTTTAGTTAACGGAGTATAAAATGAAAGTACGTGCATCCGTAAAAAAGATTTGTCGTAATTGTAAAGTGGTTAAGCGTAAAGGCGTTATACGCGTTCTTTGTTCTGAACCAAAGCACAAACAAAGACAAGGTTAGTCTGTTTATTGACCAGGATTCGTCAAATTTACTTTGTCTAATTCTCAATAATAACTAGTGAAATCTTTTAGCAGTGGCATTGTGCAGATAATTCTGTATAATGCCGCTTCGATTTGCGAAAAACGAGAATGGTTGGGTATCCTAACGGGCTTTCCAACCAATGTAATTTTAATTATTTAAAGGAGATGTGTTAGTGGCCCGTATCGCTGGCATTAACATCCCTGATCGTAAGCATGCAGTAATCGCCATTACTGCGATTTACGGTATCGGCGCTACCCGTGCAAAAGCTATTTGTGCGGCAGCAGGTATCGAAGAATCAACGAAGATCAGTGAATTAGACGAAGCAAAAATTGATTTGCTACGCGCTGAAGTGGATAAATTTACCGTAGAAGGTGATTTACGCCGTGAAGTTTCAATGAACATTAAACGTCTTATGGATTTAGGTTGTTTCCGTGGCATTCGCCACCGTCGCAGTCTTCCTCTACGTGGTCAACGCACTAAAACAAATGCGCGTACCCGTAAAGGTCCTCGTAAGCCAATTAAGAAGTAAGAGGGACTAGACAATGGCTAAAACACCCGTACGTACGCGTAAACGCGTAAAAAAACAAGTTGCTGATGGCATGGCTCATATTCATGCTTCTTTCAACAACACAATCGTGACTCTTACAGATCGTCAAGGTAATGCTTTATCTTGGGCGACTGCAGGTGGTTCAGGTTTCCGTGGTTCACGTAAATCTACCCCTTTTGCTGCGCAAGTAGCTGCAGATCGCGCAGGCGCTACTGCAAAAGAGTTTGGCTTGAAGAATATTGAAGTGTTCGTTAAAGGTCCAGGTCCAGGTCGTGAATCTGCTATCCGTGCCTTAAATGCTGCTGGTTTTAAAATCACCAACATTACTGACGTTACACCTATTCCTCATAATGGTTGTCGTCCTCCTAAGAAACGTCGCGTTTAATCGTTTTTTTAGGATAGTTGGAGAAAGAAAATGGCTAGATATTTAGGTCCTAAGTTAAAACTTAGTCGCCGCGAAGGTACAGATTTGTTCCTTAAAAGCGGTGTTAGAGCAATTGACACTAAATGTAAAATCGAAACAATACCAGGTCAACATGGCGCCCGTCGCGGTCGTTTGTCAGACTACGGTGTTCAACTTCGTGAAAAACAAAAGGTTCGTCGTATTTTTGGCGTACTTGAAAAACAATTCAGTAATTACTACAAAGAAGCAGCACGTTTAAAAGGTAATACAGGTGAAAACTTGTTACAACTTTTAGAAACACGCTTAGATAACGTAGTTTACCGTATGGGCTATGCAAGCACTCGTGCTGAAGCTCGTCAATTAGTTAGCCATAAGGCTATCGTGGTAAACGGCGTAGTAGTAAATATTCCATCTTTCACTGTTAAAGCTGAAGATGTGGTTTCTGTTCGTGAGAAATCTAAAACTCAAGCGCGTATTATTGCCGCTTTAGATTTAGCCGACCAACGTGAAAAACCACTTTGGGTTGAAGTTGATAACAAAAAACTTGAAGGTACGTTCAAACGTGTTCCTGATAGAGCTGACTTATCTGCTGAAATTAATGAACAGTTGATTGTTGAACTTTACTCTAAGTAGTAAAGTTACACTTTAAGAGAGGACATATATGCAGGGTTCTGTAACCGAATTCCTTAGACCACGCATGGTTGGTATTGAAAATATTAGCCCTCGTCGTGCTAAGGTAACTTTAGAGCCATTAGAACGTGGTTTTGGTCACACTTTAGGTAATGCGTTACGCCGCATTCTATTATCTTCAATGCCAGGTTGTGCTGTAACTGAAGTAGAAATTGATGGTGTATTACATGAGTACAGTAGTAAAGAAGGTGTTCAAGAGGACATCATCGAAATATTGTTAAACCTTAAAGGGCTTGCTGTTTTATTAGAAGGCAAAAATGAAGCCGTTCTGACTTTAACTAAGTCTGGTGAAGGCCCTGTAACGGCAGCTGATATACAACATGATGGCGATGTTACTATTGTAAATCAAGACCATGTTATCTGTAATTTAACAGGTGAAGGTTCTATCAGCATGCGCATCAAAATTGAAATGGGTCGTGGTTACGTACCTGCTTCAGCGCGCCGTGATGCCGAGGAAGAAGATCGAGCTATTGGTCGTTTGTTGGTTGATGCCTCATTCAGTCCTGTAGTTAGAATTGCTTATGATGTTGATTCTGCACGTGTTGAACAACGTACAGATTTAGACAAATTAGTTTTAGATATGGAAACCAATGGTACATTGGATCCGGAAGAAGCTATCCGTCGTGCTTCAACTATTCTTGCTGAACAGCTTGATGCGTTTGTTGAACTTCGCGATATTAAAGAAGTTGAACAAGTGGAAGAAAAACCATTGTTTGACCCAATTTTGCTTCGTCCTGTTGATGATTTAGAATTAACTGTTCGTTCAGCTAACTGTTTAAAAGCAGAAGCAATTCAATATATTGGTGATTTAGTACAACGTGCTGAAGTTGAGCTTCTTAAAACGCCTAATTTAGGTAAGAAGTCATTAACTGAAATTAAAGACGTGTTAGCATCTCGTGGTTTGTCTCTAGGTATGCGCCTAGAAAACTGGCCGCCAGAAAGCATTGTTGACAACGACTAGTTCGATCATCGTTTTTTTAATAGTTTTTTAAGAAGGATTAACACATGCGTCATCGTCAAAGTGGTCGCCAGTTAAACCGTAATAGCAGTCATCGCCAAGCGATGTTCCGCAATATGGCAAGCTCTCTAGTTAAGCACGGCGTTATCAAAACGACTGTAGCTAAAGCTAAAGAACTACGTCGCGTTGTAGAGCCTTTGATTACATTGGCTAAAACCGACAGTGTTGCAAATCGTCGTTTAGCATTTGCTCGTACACAAGACAAAGAAGTAGTAGGTATTTTATTTAACGAACTTGGTGCTCGTTACCAAGAACGTCCAGGTGGTTACACTCGCATTTTAAAATGTGGTTTCCGTACTGGTGATAAAGCTCCTATGGCTTATGTTGAATTAGTAGACCGCCCAGCAGTTGAAGACGCTGTTGAAGAAGTTGAAGAATCAGCAGAAGCTTAAGCATTAGTTTAAGTTTCATTCTTTTATAAGAATTAAAAAACCGAGCCTTGGCTCGGTTTTTTGTTTCTTGACGTTCGCTATTTTTCCCCGTATAAAATACCCTACTTTTTAGCTTATACTAATTGAAATGATTAATAGCATCATTTAGTACTAATATGTGAGTCAGTATAAATGTCATCACGAAATCCAATTATTGCTGTAACTGGCTCATCTGGTGCGGGAACTTCCACAACTACCGCTGCTTTTGAGCATATGTTTAGAACCTTAGGGATCAACTCTGTTAATGTTGAAGGCGATAGCTTTCATCGTTTTTCGCGTCCTGAAATGGATCTAGAAAAGCGTAAAGCGAAAGAAACGCATTCTAATATCAGTTACTTTGGTGATTTGGCTAATGATTTTGGTGCATTAGAAAAGTTATTTAGTAATTATGGTGAAACTGGACGTGGAATGACACGTCGCTATCTCCATACATTCGACGAGGCGGTGCCTTACAATCAAATGCCTGGTACTTTTACTCCATGGGAAGAGATAGGTGAGGGAACAGATTTACTCTTTTATGAAGGGCTTCATGGCGGTGTAGTGACTCCTGAGAACGATGTTGCAAAACATGTCGATTTACTTATTGGCATGGTACCTATTGTCAATCTGGAATGGATCCAAAAAATTGTGCGTGATACGAAAAAGCGAGGGCATACTCGAGAAGCTGTTACAGCAAGTATAGTGCGGAGTATGGAAGATTATATATCCTTTATTACCCCCCAATTTTCCCGTACACATATTAACTTTCAGCGGGTTCCTACGGTTGATACGTCAAATCCATTTAGTGCAAAGGGCATTCCAAGCTTAGATGAAAGCTTTGTTGTTATACGTTTTCGAGAAATGAAAAATGTCGACTTCCAATATTATTTACGCATGATTGATGGATCTTTTATGTCAAGAGTGAGCACATTAGTAGTACCTGGGGGGAAAATGGGATTAGCGATGGAGTTAATCTTAACGCCATTAATTCGAGATTTAATGGAAAGAAAAACACAGGCAAATAAACAACTCGATTGGATGAGTGATCTATAATGTAGTTGCAGTAACTAGATTTTAATATACTAGGTAATGCTATCTTCACTAAGCTGTATTATTAATGATCGTTCAATTAAGTAAATGACACTGGCATCTATTTTATTTTTAGGCGAGCAATTTATTAATTTCTGTATCAAATAAATTTTTGATTAACATTGCAAACTCTTTAATAAATCGAGCTTGTTGTCCCGTAACTGGATTGTTGACCACACCAGAAAAGACTTCTTCTAGATCATATACAATAGCATCAACTTCACGAATAATAGCATTGCGTTGATTGAAAGATAGCGCACTGTTTTGACTACATACCGCTATTATTTGTTCGCTTAATTCAAGCTCTATTACTTCCATAATAGTCTCAGTATTACTATCTTCATTAAGCCTGCTTTCAAATAAGCTTAGGTGCTCTGTTAAATACTCAATTAAATGGATGTAACCTTCATTGTCTGTAACCATGATAATGTTATTAACCTTTATTGTGATAGCTTTAACTCTACAATTTTATTATTAAAACATAAATAGTAACTTAATGAAAATAAGGTTAATTTATATTTAAAGCTTAGTCATCTTTTAGGGGAAGTTAGCACTAAGTGATTATGAACTTAGTGCTAATAATTGAGTAACTGTGCTTAAGAGGCGTTAGTACTTTCAAAGATTTTATCTGCAGAGGCTGCAACAAAGCCTGTATAAAGTTCGCCATCAGCTTTTGGGTAGCGTTTAGCAAACTCATAGAAACAGCTCGGGATTTCCATAGTGGTATCGCTAAAGTTAACTAAAGCTTTATCTGCTAATGTTGATGATTGCTCTAACATAACTGTTGGATCACCTTTAATTTCACCACCAGTGGTGTTTAATTTATATCCTGCTGCTTTTAACGTGTCATTAACAGCCATAATACAATCATAACCTTTGAGGTGATTGATGCTAACGGTAAAGTGATTAGCACGGTATCCCCATGCTGCTAACCAAGCAGCATACTCACTTTCAGCTAATAAAGTTTGATAGTCTGTTGAATTGATTTTCCATGGGCGACCAGAATATAAAAAGTTTTCTTGCTCGCTGATGTCATCTGGTAATTGATCAACTAATGAGTGGATGATCGCTTGTATAGCCTCTGGGAATTCTTTAACGCGTAGCTCACTGATAAATACTTTAGGCATAGTGCTATCACTATGTTCATAATGTTTAGCGGTTAATTTTTTTGCTGCAAAATCGTATTGACCACATTCTGTATAACCAATAGCTAATAAATGATTAGCAAGTTTTTTTAAGTTCACTTTTTCTATATCAAAAGTACGGTAAGCAACATGATCGTTGATTACATCTTTTCCATCACCTAACAGTTGGTGAATTTTATCTGCAGAAGGTGTTACCGCGATATATTGTTGCCAAATATTGTCAAAGAGTTTAGTTACTGTAGCTGTCATCATTTTTCCTTTTTTATCATGGTAGTAGATATAAATTAAACAAAAAGGTAGTCGTAACAGTTAAGATTTTCATAAGAAAATCAGGTGATAACTGACGCTACCACCTAAATTTATAGTTGATCGATACTTTTAAAGAAGCAGGGACGTACCCCATCTTCTCTTTTATTAGCGAAAATATAAGTATCTTTAATTTGCATAGTTAAGTTACGTCGTTATAGTTTAATACCAGGGCTTAACGTTGCCGGTAAACTTACTTTTTCTGCTTCAACAGAGGCAACGGGGTATGCACAGTAATCAGCAGCGTAGAAAGCACTTGCTCTATGATTACCACTTGCGCCAATACCACCAAAAGGAGCGGCACTGCTTGCACCAGTAATTGGCTTGTTCCAATTAACAATACCTGCTCTGATACGAGTAAAGAAGTGGTTGTATAATGCTTCACTATCACTCAATAAGCCTGCAGATAAACCAAAACCAGTATTATTGCCTTCGTTGATTGCTTCATCAAAATCGGTATAGCGATATACTTTTAGTAAAGGACCAAAGTATTCTTCATCTGGTACTTCAGCAACTATATCTGTTACATCAATGATGCCTGGAGAAATAAAACCAGTATTAGCTTCTAAATGCTTCAATTCAAGTAATGAGGTTGCACCTAAATCAACTAATTTTTGTTGAGCAGCAACTAAACCTAACGCAGCTTTTTCAGAAATCATAGAACCAATGAAAGGTTGCTCATTATCATCATAATAACCAATCGTTAATGCTTTAGTCGCTTCAATTAGCTTAGCCATAATCGCATCGCCTTGTTCGCCTTGTTCAATGAATAAACGACGAGCACAAGTACAACGTTGACCTGTAGTAACAAAAGCAGACTGAATTATATCGTGCACAACGGCGGTTATATCACTAACATCTTTAACAATTAACGGGTTATTTCCACCCATCTCTAACGCTAATATTTTGCCCGGTTGACCACCAAATTGCTCATGTAATAAATGACCTGTAGTGGAGCTGCCTGTAAAGAACAAGCCATCAATCATTTTATTACTTGCTAATGCTTTACCTGTTTCCACTTCACCTTGCACAAGGTTAATAACACCAGCAGGAAGGCCTGCTGCTTGCCATAGCTTTATTACTTCTTCAGCAACTTTAGGTGTTAATTCACTTGGTTTAAATACCACAGTATTGCCTGCAATAAGCGCAGGAACAATATGACCATTTGGAAGATGGCCAGGGAAATTATAAGGACCAAACACAGCAACAACACCATGAGGTTTATGGCGAATAAAGGCTTTAGCACCAGGCATAGGGTTTTCAACAGTCCCTGTGCGTTCATTATATGCATTAAGTGAGATATTTATTTTACCTACCATAGCACCAACTTCACCTAGCGTTTCCCAGCGAGGTTTGCCTGTTTCTAGTGCTATGGTGTTAGCTAATTGTTCTTTATTTTCCGTTAGCAGTTCAGCAAATTTAGTGATGATAGCGACACGCTCATCAAAGCTGAGTATAGACCAGCTTTCAAAGGCAACACGTGCACTACTAATTGCTTGTTCAACTTGTGCCGGTGATGCAGTTTTACCTTGCCAGATAACTTCGTTTCTAGCTGGGTTTAGTGAGGTGACATCATGACCTAAGCCAGGTTGCCATTGACCATTAATAAATTGAACGTTTGACATATTTATTCCTATTTTAAATTAGGGTACTAATTAGGTAAAAGACGAACCCAGTCATCTTTCTGTACTTGTAACGCTTGAGCGACTTTATTGGTGATTACTACTTGGTTAGCGGTTTCACGCAGTGTCAAATTAACTTGTGTCGCTCTAAAGTTTTCAACTTGAGTGTTGCAAACAATGTATTTTTGGTTACTTTCTTCTCCGCAATTGTCATCAATTAGTACTTGGTATTTATTACTTTCTCGAATAGCTCTTATTTGACTTCGCTCTGCTTCAACTGTTGGACCGGCATCAAAAATGTCAATATAGCCACGACGAGAAAACCCCTCTGCCTCAAGTAAACGTAAGGCTGGTATTGTATTATCGTGTACTTTGTTAATAACTTTTTGCGCTTCTTTACTGAGTAAGTTGACATACACAGGGTATTTAGGCATTAATTCAGCGATAAAACCTTTATTACCTATTCCTGTTAAGTAATCAGCTTTGGTGAACTCAATAGATAAAAAATGTTCTTCAAGCCAACTATAAAATGGCGATTGGCCATTCTCGTCACTAACTCCTCGCATTTCGGCAATAATACAATCGGAAAATCGCTCTTTATGTTCGGCAATGAATAAGAATCGACAGCGAGATAAGAATCGACCATTACTGTTTTTTCTATGACTTTCTTGTAAGAACAGAGTACAAATTTCAGTTGCACCAGAGTAGTCGTTACAAAGTGCAAGTGTTTCAACAGTATTGTGGATATTTAATTCACGTGAACTATGGACTACTTTGCCTAAATGATAATGATAAAAAGCATTATCTAAGCCGACAGCGGCTTCAATTCCTGTCGTACCTACAACTTGCCCAGTTTCAAGATCTTCCATCACAAATAAGTAGCCTTGATTACCAGGTTGGTTCACTTGAGTTTTAAAAGACTCTTCTGAGTGACTAATACGCTTTTTAAGTATCTCTTCGTTAACAGGTAATGAGGTAAAGCCATGGCCAGACTCAATAGCTATACGATGTAAGTCGTCATAATCAGTCATTTTAATAGGACGGATGATAATCATAAGTAATTCTCGATGATTAAAAGAAGTGCTTGCTAGCGTTAAATAAGCTAGCAAGCGTATTGAATAGCAATGTGGATTATGCCGTTATTTTGGCGATAGCTTTTTCAAAACGGGCTAAACCTTCAGTGATATCTTCATCAGGGATAATGAGTGAAGGGGCAAAACGGACAATACTAGCACCGGCAACTAAGGTCATAACACCTTCACTCATAGCAGCAACTAAAAAGTCTTTTGCTTTACCTTGATATTCATCATTTAATACCGCACCAATTAATAAGCCTTTACCACGTATTTCTTTAAATACGTTGTATTTAGTATTAATTGCTTGTAAACCATCAGCGAAAATTTTTGCTTTCGCTTTTACACCATTAAGTACTTCTGGTGTATTAATTACATCAATAACCGCTTCACTTACAGCACAAGCTAATGGGTTACCACCATAAGTGCTACCATGAGTTCCTATTTTCAAATGCTTAGCAATGTCAGTTGTTGTTAACATAGCGCCGATAGGGAAACCGCCACCTAAACCTTTGGCTGTGGTTAAAATATCAGGTGTTACGCCAAGATCCATATAGGCATAAAGTGAGCCTAAACGACCAGCACCAGTTTGCACTTCATCAAATATTAATAAAGCATTGTGCTCATCACATAGTTGACGAACGCCTTTAATAAATTCATCAGTTGGAGAAACAATACCACCTTCGCCTTGTAATGGTTCAATCATAATAGCGCAAGTTTTATCTGAAATAAGCGCTTTAACGCTGTCTAAATTATTATATTCAGCGTGTACAATATCACCAGGTTTTGGTCCAAAACCATCAGAATACGCTGCTTGCCCGCCTACCGTTACGGTAAAAAAAGTCCGTCCGTGGAAACCTTGGTTAAAAGCTATAATTTGCGTTTTATCGCTACCGTGAACATCAATAGCCCAACGACGAGCTAATTTTAAAGCTGCTTCATTTGACTCAGCACCTGAATTGGCAAAGTATACTTTTTCCGCAAAGGTATTATCGACTAGCTTTTTTGCTAAACGTAATGCTGGTTCATTAGTCATTACATTGGATAAATGCCAAATTTTCTCGCTTTGTTCTTGTATTGCGCCAACAAGTGCTGGGTGACAATGACCTAAACAATTTACTGCGATACCACCTGCAAGATCAACATACTCTTTGTCTTGTTGATCCCATACTCGAGAGCCTTGACCGCGTACTGGTATAACAGCTGAAGGTGCGTAGTTAGGCACCATGACATCATCAAATAACTCGCGATTAACAGAAAACTGTTCTGACATTTTTAACTCCTCAAAATTGGATGGATAACTTGTTTGTTTAGCACTCATTTTAGTATATAAGTAAACTGATTTTTTGTGCTAATAATATTGTTCGGTGTTTCAAAAACAGAAGGTTATTATGACAGGAAAAATTAACGCTGTCTTGCTAGTGAATGCCGCAAGCCATTAAAAACAAAGGCCTACCGTGTTTTATTCAAATATAATGAATATTTATTGCATGAAATAAAACGATTAAAAGATAGCTTTGTATAAGACAGGGAGTTGACTTACTGAAAAAGGATTCTTAATGTTTTTAATAAATAATCAAAAATAAATTAATAAAAAAGAGAGAGAACTAGTTAAATTTTAACTTTATATGGTCAATATCACTTTTTTTAAGCAAGATAAGTTCAGCTTTATTGAGTTTTGCAGACTCAAAAAGCGCTAACGCTTCCTTCGTATTGATTAAATTATCTTTGGCGAGATTACGGTAACAAACATACGCTTTAGCTTTAGTCACTATTTGTGCTATTGGGCACATTTTGTCAATAGCGTCAGCATAAGCTAAGTCAAACATTGGCTCTGTTATTGGCAAGCGATCAAAGTTCATAAATTCAATTAATTCAGCTGAAAGTTGGCTACTACGTAAAGTTAATTGTTCGAGTAACAGCTCGGGTGGATTTTCAATTTTAACCAGGATGTCATGCAAAGGTTTATCTTTGGCATCAAAAGCATCTCGTAACTCTTGTTTATACATCCGGTTGTAAGTACTTAAAAAGCATCGAGTTACGGCAAGTTGTCCCAGGTTCGATAACATGCCAGTTGTAAAGGCAACATAGGCATTAGCACCAACTTGTTCAGCAAGGAAGCTCGAAGCTAAGGCAATAGATAAACTATCATTCCACAGTTTGCGTTTCATTAAGTTAAAAGGAGCTGAGCTTTTAGGTAGCCAATGCTTAAGTATAAATGTTGGCATTACCAGTTTTAAATTATCTAAGCCTATGTAACTCAGTGCAAGTTTAGCATCGTTGACTTGAACATCGGCTCGTTTCCGATATTGAGGTTTATTAACTAAACTGATTAGATCTGTGGCAAGCCAGGGTAATGAAGTGGCTAGAGGTTTAATTTTATTAATAGAAGTGGCTCGCAAAGAGAGTAACTCTAAAATTATAGGGGCTTCTTCTTCAATATTAAGTACACTGGCATATAAATAAGCTTTGTTATCAAATTCTGCATTTACTTGCTTGTTTACTTGCGCAAAAAATGTCGCCATGACTTGCTGGCGAAAATGTTCTTTGCCATGATCGGCAACCATTTTTTCTTGTCGTGCAGTTTCTTCAACAGATAATAGTTGTCTACGGCGATTTTTTTGTTCACTCCCTTGAAAATCTACAAGATTAACTTTCCCCCTGCGTTGCTCAGCAAAGCTCTTACTAATAGATAAGCTAATGGCTTGCTGATATATAGAATAAATTATGTCATTGTTTTCAAAGAAGTGCATAGCGTTTAGTTCATGTGTAACAAGTTACTCTTTTACTTTAAAAGAGTATAACGTAAGCGTTGATTCTAAGGTGATTAGTTTGTGTTATCAAAGTATTAATGTGATAAAAGGCAGTTTCTTTAATTTCTAGAATTAATACTGTGTAGCGTACATAGTTAAAAAGTTACTCAACAAGGCTTGGCCTTGTTGAGTTAATACTGATTCAGGATGAAATTGAACACTGCATAAGGCGAGTTCTTTATGCTGTAATGCCATAATCTCATCTTTATTTCCTTGTTCATCAAGACTCCATGCAGTCACAACGAGTTCACTAGGTAAGGATGCTTGTTCAACTATCAGTGAATGATATCGTGTAACTTGTAAAGAGGGGGTAAGCTGTTTAAATAAACCCGCTGCATTATGACTAATAATACTTGTTTTACCATGCATCAACTTCTTTGCTTTTATTATTTTAGCGCCATAGTGTTGGGCAATGCATTGATGCCCTAAACAAACACCGAGTAAAGGAATTTTACCGGCAAAGTTTTCGACTACCGCTAACGATATGCCAGCATTGTCTGGATCACAGGGACCAGGGGAGATGACTAAATAATCAGGTTTGAGACGAGTAATTTCCTCGATACTAATTTCATCATGGCGAAAAACTTTTACTTCTTGCCCTAGTGCTTGAAAGTAATGCACTAAATTAAAAGTAAATGAGTCGTAATTATCTATCATTAATAACAAAATGGATGAGCCTAACCATGGAAACCGCGGCTATTCTAATATTTTTAACTTAAAGTTGGAAGTGAGAAAGTTACCTAGCACTACCTTTATCTATTGTTTGTGAATAAGGCTTTGATGCTATTAAAAAAACCTTATTGTTGTTACTTTTAAATAAACTAGCGAAGCTAGAGTGTCAATATCATCTATCGAAGGTTAGGTATGATCAATAACCACATCACTCATGGCAACTGATATACAGCATAATATATAGCCTTCTTGCTGTTCTAAAGCCGTTAAGCCGCCGTTATCATCCATTGATGTTGGTCTTACTTCTCCGCTGATAAGTTTTGCTCGACAACGGCCACACATACCTGCACGGCATGAGTAAGGTAAAATTAGTCCAGCATCTTCACCATGTTCTAGTAGTGTTTTTGCTTGCTCGTTGGTTTCTTGGTCTAAAGCCGATACTTTGATGCTTTTATTCCATTTTTCAAAAGCGATGGTCAATTTTTTATTTACAGAGGGAACAACAATATCGTTAATGGCATCAGCCTTTGGTAAATCATCTATCGGCAAATTATCTACCTCCTGTGTAGCTTGAGGGCTAATGAATGTTGGCGGTTTTTGTGTATTTAAAACGGTTAAGGTATCACCTTGGCTTATGGTCCCTTTATTCAGAGCTATTAAATTTTGACCAAATAACACTTCACCATTATGATCTTGCCGAAATGATTTTAACATTTTTAGTGGTTGTTGCTGTGGGTGTTTCTCGCCATTGCTTGGATTAACTGTAGTAAATATACAGCGTTCACATGGCTTACTTACTTTGAACTCTACTTCACCAATACGAATATGTTGCCAACTATCTTCAGCAAAAGGAAGGCAGTCATCGACGACAATATTTGGTCGAAATTGTGCCATTGAAATATCTTGTGGTGAATTATTAGATGAATTAGCGAGTAAACGTTTATTAAGATCGTTTAATGATGCTTTTGAAATAAGTAATATAGGGTAGCCATCAGCGAATGCAATTTTTCTTGCATTATCCGTATTAGGTTTTCTTTCTCGATGAGAATTTTTTCCGAAGTAGAGTAATTCACAAGGTCGTTGTAAGTAATCACTAAACCAGTTATTCGCTTTTTGCGAGCAAAATTGTCCATTAACCTCATCACCCCAAACCATCACTTTATGATACTGGTCGGTAAATTCTTGATACGATAATGTTAACATTTCCATATTAGGTGCTGACAATGCTACCCCTTGCTCGGTCATTGTTGTTTGTACCAAGCATAACTTTGGCTCTGTTCTCGCTGTGATAAATTGTCCTGAAGGATCGCAAACAATAAAGCGTCTATCAAAGGCTAACCCAAGCTCTTCAACCTTTGAATTAGGTAAACTTATACCTGCTGTCGACTTAATAGGGTAAATATGAATACTGCTAACTTTTGTCATTTCTGTATATTGTCCGATATTTTTTTACTTGTCATAAGTGGATACGTTATATTAACCCTCATAATCTTTCATCTACTTTCAGTACTTTTTTTTGCTCATGACAAATAAAATTCAACATATACACATTCTTGGCATCTGCGGCACCTTTATGGGGGGCATTGCAGCATTAGCGAAAGAGCTGGGTTTTCGCGTAACAGGATGCGATGCTCAGGTTTATCCACCAATGAGCACACAATTAGAAGAACTTGGCATTGAGTTAATGCAAGGCTATAAAACAGAGCATTTTGATGATGAGCCAGATTTAGTTATTGTTGGTAACGCTATGTCTCGTGGCAATGTGATGGTGGAGTACATACTTGATCGAAATATTCCCTATATTTCAGGTCCTCAATGGTTATTAGAAAATGTTTTGAAAAATTGTTGGGTGCTTGCTGTCTCTGGTACGCATGGTAAAACAACAACAAGTAGCATGCTTACTTGGATTTTAGAATACGCACAGTTATCGCCAGGTTTTCTTATTGGAGGTGTCCCGCAAAACTTTAATTGTTCAGCACGATTAGGTAACACTCCTTTTTTTGTTATTGAAGCAGATGAATACGATACCGCCTTTTTTGATAAACGATCTAAATTTGTCCATTATCGTCCAAGAACATTAGTTATCAATAATTTAGAATTTGATCATGGTGATATCTTTAATGATTTATCTGATATTCAACGCCAATTTCATCACCTTATCCGAATGGTGCCTAGCAATGGTTTAATTTTATCACCAAAGAATGAATTCGCGATTAACGAAACATTAGCAATGGGCTGTTGGACCCCAACAGAGCAAAGCGACAGTGATAAAGGTTGGCAAGCTAATAAAGTTGTTGCAGACGGGAGTGAATTTATTGTTACTTTTAACGGTAAAGAGCAGGGCACTGTTAAGTGGGGACTCATTGGCGACTTTAATATTGATAATGCATTAATGGCAATTGCTGCAGCCAGACATGCTGGAGTACCAAGTCATATTGCTATTGAAGCTTTAGCCGAGTTTATTAATACTAAACGACGTTTAGAATTACGAGGCACAGTAAATCAAATTAAAGTTTATGATGATTTTGCTCACCATCCAACAGCGATTGCTAAAACCCTTGCCGGCGTTAGAGCGCAAGTTGATGGTAATAATAGTCCAGGCCGTGTTATTGCAGTATTAGAGCCTCGTTCTAATACGATGAAATCTGGTGTACATAAGGACACCTTGCCTGGTTCATTAGCTCAAGCGGATCAAGTGTTTTTATTTCAAGGTGAACAAGTAAAGTGGTCAGTCAGCGATTTAATTAATAATTGCCAGCAGCCTTGTATTGTTGAAGATGATATTAATCAGTTAGTGAATAAAATTACAGATTATGCACAAGCTGGCGATAGTATTGTCGTGATGAGTAATGGTTCATTCTCTTCTATTCACGAAAAATTACTTCAACGTCTTGACTTGAAATAGGTCACGTTACTCCCTTTGCTAAGCAAGAGACTTGTTTGGTGATTATCATTTAAAGTTAAGATTGATTGTATTATATTGTATGCAATCAAGCTTGACTTGAAACTATTCCACTATGAACTAAAACGATATTATTGATATGGTTTTAGCACATAAAACAATCGAATAAAGGACTGTAATATGTCGAAATACCTTCAGAAAATTATCACTGTCGGAATGATGCTAACCATGTCAGTATCGATAGTGAGCGTTAATGCCCAGGCGAAAGAATTAAAAGAAGAAAAACCTACTTGGTCGGTTAATTCGCCACAAGGCGTGTTTAAAAATGCGAGTATAGACGTGACCTCTGGTACATGGATGAATGTTGATGTTAGTCCAGATGGTACAACGTTGCTTTTTGATTTGCTCGGTGATATTTACACTATGCCAATCACAGGTGGTGAAGCTACTCCGCTAATGACGGATATTGCATGGCAAATGCAGCCGAAATTTAGTCCGGACGGCAAGTATATAGCATTTACTTCCGATGAAGATGGTGGCGATAATTTATGGATTATGAATCGAGATGGCAGTAATCGAAAAGCCGTTTCAACAGAGCCATTTCGTTTATTAAATAGCCCCGCATGGTCTCCTGATGGTAACTATTTAATTGGCAGGAAACACTACTCTAGTACACGTTCTTTGGGGGCTGGTGAGGTTTGGCTTTACCATAAAACTGGTGGTAGCGGTGTTATGTTAACTAAAAGGCCTAATGAACAAAAAGATTTAGGTGAGCCTGCTTATTCTGCTGATGGCAAGTATGTTTATTTTTCTCAAGATGCAACACCAGGGAAAACCTTTCATTATTCAAAAGATTCAGTGAAAGGTATTTACAAAATAAAACGCTTGGAGTTAGCAACAGGCGAAATTGACACCATTATTAGCGGTAAAGGTGGTGCTATTCGTCCAACACCGTCACCCGACGGAAAATACCTTGCTTTTATTAGCCGTGATGACTTTTCTTCAAACCTCTATTTATACGATTTAACCAGCGGTAAAGAAACAAAAATCTATGAAAATTTAGAACGTGACTTGCAAGAAACATGGGCGATTCATGGGGTGTATCCTAATATTGCTTGGACACCTAAGAGCGATAGTTTAGTTTTTTGGAATGGTGGAAAAATTAATCGTTTAGATATTGCTTCTAAAAAATCATCAATCATTGATTTTCATGTAAAAACTGTGAAAAGAATTCAACAAGCATTGCGATTTAAGCAAGACTTACCACAAGATAAATTTAACGTAAAAATGCTTCGTGATGTTGAGATATCGCCAGATGGCAATAAAGTTGTGTTTGAATCTATGGGGCACATATACACACGTAATATTAAGAACGGTAAAGCAGAAGGAAAGGCGAAACGATTAACTAAACAACAAAGCCATTATGAATTAAACCCAAGCTTTTCTCGTGATGGTAAAAACATTGTTTATGCTACATGGAATGACGATAAACAAGGTCAGATTCGTATTGTTTCAAGTAGAGGAGGTAAAGGCAAAGCATTATTAAATGAGCCAGGGAAATACATTGAGCCAACTTTTTCTCCTGATGGAAAAACAGTGGTATATCGTAAAATATCTGGTGGTTATATTACTCAACCGACTTGGGATCTTAATACAGGGATCTATGCGATATCTGCTAAAGGTGAACGTCAAGGTCGTAAACCTATTTTCATCACGAAAGATGGCAGACAGCCTCATTTTGGCAGCAGCAGTGATAATATTTATGTCATGCGCAATGGTGACAAGCCACAATTAGCATATGTGAGTCTTGATGGGAAAGAAGACCGAGTATTATATCAAGGAGAATTTGCTACTGAGTATAACGTATCACCTAACGGTAAATATTTAGCTTTTGCAGAACGTTTTAAAGTATTTGTAACTCCTTTTGTTGAACGTGGTGATGTTATTACTATTGGCCCTAAAGGAGGTAACTTTCCTGTTAAACAATTATCAATGCGTGCCGGTGAAGGGATTAATTGGAATAGTGATTCAAATGAACTGTACTGGAGCTTAGGTGCTAATTTATTTCAAGCCAATATTACTGATATTTTTGCAATAACTGATGCTGTAGATAAGAAAGAAAATATTGATAACACCTCTAAAGAGGCATCAGCAACAGAAGTAACTAAAACTTACCTTGGTTATACTAGTGCTGTTGACAAGCCTTCAGGCATTATCGCTTTTGTGGGGGGGAAAGTGATTACCATGGAAGGCGATAAAGTTATCGATAATGGTACTGTTTTGGTTGAAGGTAATATAATCAAAGCGATAGGTAGTAAGTCAGATGTTACTATTCCTTCTTCAGCTATTGTTATTGATATAACTGGCAAGAGTATTATGCCGGGGCTCATTGATGCGCATGCACATGGTCCACAAGGTAACAATCAAATAATTCCTCAACAGAACTGGAAAAACTATGCCGGTTTAGCTTTGGGAGTTACCAGTATTCACGATCCATCTAATGACACTAACGAATTTTTCGCTGCGAGTGAAATGCAAAAAGCAGGAAAAATTGTTGCGGCGCGTTTATTTTCAACAGGAAAAATCCTTTATGGCGCCAATGCTGCTGGATATACGGCACATGTGGATAGTTTAGATGATGCTAAGTTTCATGTAGAGCGCTTAAAAGAAGCGGGCGCTTTTAGTGTGAAAAGCTACAATCAACCACGCAGAAACCAACGTCAGCAATTTATTCAAGCGGCACGAGAGTTAAATATGCTGGTAGTTCCTGAAGGTGGCTCTTTATTACAGCATAACTTAACCATGTTAGTTGATGGTCATACAACTTTAGAGCATTCAATTCCTGTCGCTAATATTTACGACGACGTGAAGCAGTTATGGTCGCAATCTGAAATGGCATATACACCTACGCTTGTCGTTGCCTATGGTGGAATTTGGGGGGAGAACTACTGGTATGATAAAACTGATGTTTGGTTACATCCTCGTTTAAGTAAGTATGTACCAAGTGAATTTTTACAACCTAGAGCGATGCGTAGACCAAAAGCGCCATTGCATCACTATAATCATTTTAGCGTTGCTAAGGTGGCTAAAGAGTTACAAGATTTAGGTATTAAAGTTAATTCAGGTGGTCATGGACAGCGTGAAGGATTGGCGATGCACTGGGAAATGTGGATGATGGCGCAAGGTGGGATGACACCATTACAAGCATTAAAAACTGCGACTATTGCTTCAGCAGAAACGTTAGGCTTAGACGAACAACTTGGTTCAATTAAAACAGGTAAATTAGCCGATCTAATTGTGGTTGATGGCGATGTCAGCCAAGATATACGACAAAGTGATAAGGTTATTTATACTATGATTAATGGTCGTTTATACAATGCTGAAACTATGGATGAAGTAGGGCATTATGATAATAAACGCGCTAAGTTCTATTTTGAAAATTAGCAATAGCGCTAACTACATGTAATAAAAAGACTGTCTTTTTATTACATGTTATATGTTTGTTTAGGAAGTAAATATATACCTACCAAATAGGCATAATAAGTTCATTTTATTAGGTTAGATTAGATTCGTTTAAATTTAAATGGTTAACTTTTATAATTATACCAATCTCACTAGCTATGTGATCATTTCTACTTGCTAAAATCACCAACTACATCGTTATTTATTTAATAATTAGAACAACTAGTTATTGCAATAAATGCCTTGTATTTGGCAATTTTTTCTACGTATAAAATTGTTCACTTAATTAATGAAACTGGTATTAAGCATTTTTTCACTTAAATTTTTTCATTTAAAGGATAGCGAGTGAATTTAAGTCGCTAGGGTAAGAAAAACCCTAGTAGCTTTATATGAAACAAAATTTAGTACAAGGCGGTATTTATTAATAGAGAATAACTCTCAATGACAAAGAAATACGGTTGAAATCACTGGTTACTACAGTTAAGCACCTTCAAGCAAAATCACCCGTGAGCGAAAACACCAGAATAACCTTTTTTGCATTTTTCCAAGTAACTCAATTTGACTTTATTCAATATCTAATGGCTCTGGAGACAATATAATACCGGTATTGTCAGCATAAATATGATCATCAGGTAATATGGTTACGCCACCAAAGTTAATCGCAATATCAATTTCACCAAATTCATTATCGTTAGCGCCAACAGGAATTGAAACTAATCCTTGAATACCGATATCTATTTCTTCAATAGCGTCAACATCACGAACACTTCCATAACAAACAATACCTTCCCAGCCATTGTTTGCGGCAGTCTCAGCAATATCTAAGTCAATTAAAGCGCGCCTAGTTGAACCACCACCGTCAATGACGAGTACCTTGTTTGCTCCTTCCGTCATTACTGTTTTTTTTATGAGCCCAACACCTTCGAAGCACTTTATGGTGACTACTTTGCCCCCAAAAGAATGTCGGCCACCATAGTTGCTAAAAATAGGATCGATAACGTCAATTAAGTCAGCGTAGATATCACACAGTTGCGAGGTATCACATTCCATAACAATAGCCTTAAGTTTTAGAGATAATAGCTGTTAGTATAACCTGCTGAAGTGAAAATAAAATAGCTACTTGTATTTTGGACTAAAACTCTCTTTAATAGATGATTCATTCTCACTAATAATTGATATATTAATGCTTGTAAGTACGGACTCATTTACATTTTTATTTGCTATGCAAGCCATTGTGTTTGCTATTTTGTCATTAGTATTTTTAGTGTATTTTCGCTCTTTTAAACGTGAGTATGTCAAATGTTGGTTGTTTAGTTTAGTGGCATTAAGTGGCTATTATGTTATTAGTGCAGCACTTCCTATTACCGACATCTATATAAAAAATAACAGCTTATTGCTTTTTTATGAGCAAGTTCAACAAACAGCCTTATATCTCTTTCTAGCTTTTTTATTACTTGGCCTTTATCGCACAAAAAGAAAGCTCACAAAAACCTTTGTGAGTCTAGCCGTGTTACTCACTTTTTTTGTTAGCTTAACGGCATCAATTGCTTATTTATTTAGCGAAGATAACGCAGCTATGTACTTTGAGGTTAAAGCACAGGTACAAAGTTTTATTTTCATTATTAGTTTCTTAAGCGCAAGTTTATATCTCTTTATTGATCGCAAACCACACTTTTCTAGTAAACTTTTATTTGCCTTTTTCCTTATTTCTGCCATTCGTTATCTCGCTTATGTAACCATGACAGTGATGACTTTAACAGCTGAGTGGCTAAACCAATTAACGTTACTATTAACTTATTTTGATATTGGTGCTCACAGTATTTTAGGATTTATTTTACTTATTTGGATACAAGGGGATGAGCGTAATATCTCGAAACAGTCTATTCTTCGTGAGCAGTATTTAGGAAAGCATGACTTCTTAACGGGCGCGTTAAATCGCATTGCAGTAATGAATCAGCTAACAGAGGCAATTACTACTGCTAAACAACAATCATGTAAGCTTGCTGTATTTCTAATTGATATAAAGCAGTTTAAATTTATTAATGATACTTATGGGTTAAAAGTAGGTGACTGCATTCTTAAAGAAGTCGCAAGTAGGCTAAATAATAGTCTGCTACGGCCTAAGGCGGTAGGGCGGTTAAGTGGTGATTCTTTTATGTTTGTTATTGAGTATTATAATGAGCCGTCAGTTGCTCGAGTGCCAGAGCATCTCCATCAAATTATTGGTCGCCCTTATCAATATCATGATCAAGAAGCACATATTCAAGCGAGTATTGGATATACCTCTTTTCCCGAATATGGTGATAATGCGGAAGAATTATTGCAAAATGCAAATCTAGCTTTGCATCATGCAGAAACGAATAATATATCTACCATCAATTTTGAATCAGGTATGCAAGCAGGTGGACGACGTTTATTATTAAAAGAGAAAGAGCTTAAAAATGCCATTCTTAACGATGAATTCGTTTTATATTATCAACCGCAACTAAACTTGTTAACGAATCGCTTAGAAGGCGTTGAAGCTTTGGTACGTTGGCAGCACCCAACCAAAGGTTTATTGTTACCAGGCGATTTTTTAGATGATATAGATACTTTGTTTATGAATAGTCAGTTTGATAATTATGTTTTAAGTAAAGCCTGTAGTACGAATGCTCGATGGTATGAAAAATATAAACGCAGGGTAACTATTGCCGTTAATATTACCGCTGTTGAATTTCAAGACCCTCAATTTGTTAGTAATATTCAAACTTTATTACGTGATAATAATTTATCTCCTAGATATTTAGAGCTAGAAATCACTGAAAATGTGGTAATGACTGATATCGATACGGCTATGACCACTATTACGTCATTACAAAGTATGGGTATCAAAGTATCAATTGATGATTTTGGTACAGGCTATTCATCTTTGGCCTATTTACGCCAATTACCTATCGATAAAATTAAAATAGATCGTAGTTTTATCACTGAAGTTGCAACCAATGACTCTGATTTAACTATTGTTAAATCGATGATAAAACTCTCTCATGGTTTAGGGAAGCGTGTACTTGCCGAAGGTGTTGAAAATAGAGAACAACTAAATGTATTACGTAATATGGGCTGTGATGCAGTTCAAGGATACCTTATTGATAAACCATTGCCGGAAGAAACATTTGTTAGCTATTTAACTAAGCAGAATACAAGCACAAAAACTTAGTTTATGCTTATTATGAGGTTTAGCTGGCTTAGTGAATTGAGGTTGTCGTTAACGCGTAACTTATTAATTATATGATTTATTGTTTAGAGGGAGCTTTAGTTTGTATACGCTCTTTCGTGACTTGATCAAGCTTAATCATATAAGAATTTCTGCCAACGCCATAGAATTCTTCATCGGTAAAAATAATGGTGTTTTCGTCAGAAAAGGTCACTGCTTCTTTTTGTGTGACGATACCCAAATCAATTTTATAAGCATCACCTGAGAAAAAATCATCACCTTGCCAATTTTCAAATAACCATAGTCGTTCTGAGTCTAATAGTACTAATTTACTTCTATCTGGACTTAGAGCTGCCGACGTTATCCAGCAGAGCTTTTGATGTGTGGTACAAGTATTAAAGTTACTAATAAAACTGGCCTGATAATTATCTGCGTGATCACCAATTTTATATAAGTTAGTATCGCCATCAAATGGCTTTGTTCTATTTTTTGAAAATAAATATAAGTGTCTTTTGTAAAAAACAAACGCCTCTAAATCAAAGTTTTTTTCTGACGCTTTAGGTGGAAAGTTTCGATGCTCTGGAAAGGTGAATTTAATTATTTCCGCTTCAGTTTCGGTTCCTTTAATATCAATAGGATTCTCAATTTTATAAATGGTGAGCCACTTACGCATATTGTCATTATTACCAAAGTCACCAATAAAAAAGTGGCCAAAATCATCCTGGGTCATGTCTTCCCAGTCTAAATTTCGCCCATTAGTAATAGTAACTGATTTTTTAATTTTTCCATCGCTTTGTACTTGGTGTATTTGTGCTGAATTACCGCCATCATTGATAGCCCATAAGTTGCCTGCTTTGTCGAATTCAATCCCCGAAACTTCTTTAATTCTGCTGTCTAAGGTGACGACTTTACTACTATAGAGTTCATAAGATTCACTGATTATTACAGCTAGAACGACGACCGCACTTAGACCTACAAACGCATAAAACGATTTTTTTATCATTGATTTTCCGTGTAAAGTTAAATCTATATGGTCGTGAGTATTGAAAAGCTAGGTTGACAAAACTATATATAAACGACAATAGCACTAGAGGTACAAGAATAGCTTAATTTACAATTGAGTGATATTGATCATTGCTTCACGAGAGTGCCCAGAGGCTTTTAAATTTGTAAGATAGTGTTGCCAACGATCATTCTGTTCTGTTACTAATAACGCTATATATTTAGTTGAATATATAGCGTTATGTTGATCATCAAAAATAAACCTATAGCCATGTTTACCTAAATTTTCAATTGCGGTTAACACAACATCCTTTTTATGAGTAACTAAGCTTTGTTGTTTGGTCGGTTTATTTGCTGAAGGGGTAAAAACACGTAAATATTCAAAAGGTAAACAAGCAGACTGCCCATTGTTAAAATCAATGGTAAGACTTTTTGTATTTGTATTTATCAAAAAACTTTGAATATTCATAAGTGGTTGTAAACTCGTTAAAATATGTTTCTTATAGGATGAAACGGCTTAAATCTTCATCTTGTATTACGTCATTTAACGTTTTATCAACATGTGCTTTATCAATAACAATTTTTTCGCCTGAACGTTCATTAGCATTAAAAGATAATTCTTCCGTTAATCGTTCCATCATAGTATGCAAGCGACGAGCTCCTATGTTTTCGGTAGTTTCATTAACTTGCCAAGCAGCATTCGCTATTGCTTGAATACCGTCATCACTAAACTCAATATCCACGCCTTCTGTTGCTAATAACGCAATATACTGCTCTGTTAGTGAGGCGAAAGGTTCTGTTAATATTCTAACAAAATCTTCTGTTGTTAACGCTTTTAGCTCTACTCGAATAGGTAGGCGACCTTGTAATTCAGGAATTAAATCTGAAGGTTTAGCCATTTGGAAGGCACCTGAAGCAATAAATAGAATATGATCAGTTTTAATCATGCCATGCTTAGTACTAACCGTTGAGCCTTCAACTAAAGGTAATAAGTCTCGCTGTACGCCTTCACGTGATACATCACCGCCACTATTACTATCAGCACGCTTACAAATTTTGTCTATTTCATCAATAAAAACAATCCCATTTTGCTCTACCGCATAAATAGCTTTTTGCTTAATATCATCTTGATTAACGATTTTAGCGGCTTCTTCTTCTTGCAACGCCTTAAAAGCATCTTTAATTTTTAATTTGCGCTTTTTAGTTTTATCATTCGACATACTTTGGAACATGCTTTGCAATTGCGAAGTCATGTCTTCCATGCCTGGAGGTGCCATAATTTCTACGCCGACTTGCGGTGCAGCTAAATCAAGTTCAATTTCTTTATCGTCTAATTTACCTTCACGCAATTTTTTACGGAATACTTGACGAGTATTGTTATTCTCACCGTCTACATCATTTTTTTCAGCGTTTCCAAATCCATCACGAGCAGGAGGTAATAACACATCTAAAATACGCTCTTCAGCAGCTTCTTCAGCTAAATGTTGCACACGATTCATTTCGTCTTCTTTAACCATTTTAATTGCCATATCGGCAAGGTCACGAATAATCGTCTCAACTTCTTTACCTACATAACCCACTTCTGTGAATTTTGTGGCTTCAACTTTAATAAAAGGAGCATGTGCCAGTTTTGCTAAACGACGTGCAATTTCAGTTTTACCTACACCGGTAGGGCCTATCATTAAAATGTTTTTTGGGGTTACTTCATTGCGTAGCCCTTCGTTTAGTTGCATACGACGCCAGCGGTTACGTAAAGCGATGGCAACAGCACGTTTGGCTTCGCTTTGGCCGACAATATGGGCATCTAATTCATGGACAATTTCGCGGGGAGTCATATCTGACATATTTTAATCCTCGTTTTGTCTTGATTCATCAAAACAATAATCTTTTTGAAAATATAATGGAGAAACTACTATTAAGCCTGTGGCTTACAATTCATCTATCGTTTGAGATTGATTAGTGAAAACACATATATCACCAGCAATTGTTAAGGACTTCTCTACAATTTCTTTGGCGCTTAAGTCGGTGTTTTCTAATAGTGCGATAGCGGCTGATTGGGCAAAATTACCTCCACTACCAATAGCGATTAAGTCATGTTCGGGTTGAACAACATCACCATTACCGGTAATAATTAATGAGGCAGTTTCATCAGCAACAGCTAATAAAGCCTCAAGCTTTCTAAGGGCGCGATCACTACGCCAATCTTTGGCTAGTTCAACAGCAGCTTTGGTTAAATGGCCTTGATGTTGTTCAAGTTTACTTTCAAAACGCTCGAAGAGGGTAAAAGCATCAGCAGTACCGCCGGCAAACCCCGCCAATACTTTGTTGTTATATAAACGACGAACTTTTTTGGCATTACCTTTCATAACGGTATTACCTAGTGACACTTGACCGTCACCACCAATGGCTACTTTGCCATTACGTCTAACTGAAACAATAGTAGTCATGTTAACTCCAATCTCAATAAATACATTTTTTGTTGTAAATAAAGTTGGGGTTATTAATGAGTTTTCAAGGATAGAATTTATTTTATAGTCATTCTATCCAATTTATTTTGAAGGATAGGTTATTTCCATAACCAAATCTGACAACGATTAATGTTGTTATTACGTAATTTGTGTTTATCTTGCTCTGCAGCGCGTTTTCGTGAATATGGACCTAAAACGACTTTATGCCATATATTATTTTTGCCTTGTGCAGTTTGAATTGAACTTTCTAACCCAGAGAAAGCTATTTTAGCTCTTAGTGATTCTGCTTGGGCTGCCGTTTTAAAAGAACCACATTGCATTTTATAAGGACCATTTTGTTTAACTTCATACTGTCCTACTTCAATTTCTTTGGTTTTTAAATTTTCAACATAAGTCCATTTTTCTTTAGGAGGCTCAGGTAAGTCTTTCTCTTTTTTAGGCTTAACTTCATGTTGAGTTTGAATAGGCGTTTTAGTTGTTTCATCTGTTTTTAAAAACCATAAACTATAGACAAAAACGGAAATAAATATGATAGCTATCAGACCTAAAAACTTGAGTTTTCGAGTCGAAGTTGGATCTGGTTGTGCCGATTTTTTTTTGTAAGGGCTATTTTTTTTCTTTTTTTGCGGCGTACGAGAAATATAATCTTGATTTGACATGAACTACAGAAGAACCAGGAAGAATGTAGGCTATTTTATACTTAAGTTATTTCTAATTACAAGTAGATATAGCGAAAGCAAAACTATCCAGTAAAAGTAGGCTGCAGTTTAATTATTTGATTACCAATTTAAATCAATAGGATCAATGTCTAAACTCCAACGTACTTTACTTTGCCATTCATTATTCGGGATGGCAGCTAGTAACTGGAAAATAGCAATATGCAGATCTTTTCTTGATTTAGCCTGCAAAATTAAATGATAACGAAATTTGCCCGCCTTTTTCTCCATTGCTGCAGGAACAGGTCCGGCAAATTGACAGTTAGTGAAAGTAAGCTCAGTTAATAGTCGTAAGAACTTTTCAGGATAGCTTGGGTAATTGGCTTCAGCGCGGAATAAGGCTTGATAACTAAAAGGTGGCAACATAGCTTGCTTTCTTTCAGCTAAGGCTTGTTTGGCAAAGTGTTGGTAGCCATTATGCACTAGGTCTTGTAGTAAAGGATGTTCAGGATAACTGGTTTGTACTAACACTTTACCTGGTTTACTCGCACGACCGGCACGACCAGCGACCTGAATTAATAGTTGTGCCATTTGTTCGCTGGCACGAAAATCAAAACTGAATAATGCACCATCGCCATCAAGCACCGCTACTAAGGTAACATCAGGAAAATGATGACCTTTAGCCAGCATTTGCGTACCAATAAGTAATTGATGTTTTTTATCTGTAATTTCTTGTAATAACTTAGTTAATTCACCTTTTTTACGGGTGCTGTCTCTGTCTATTCTTACCACACTAACATCAGGAAATATCTCACCAATTCGTTGCTCTAACTGTTCTGTTCCTTGACCTATAGGTGCAATACGAATACTACCGCATTTGGGGCATTGTTTTGGTACACGTTTTTGGCTACCACAATGATGGCAAATTAATAGTTGTTGTTTTTGATGGTAAGTATAAGGTTTATCGCAACGTTGGCAGTCAGCAAGCCAATGGCATTCTTGACAATTTATTGCGGGTGCATAGCCTCGCCTATTTAAAAAAATAAGAGCTTGTTCACCACGTGCTAGTGTTTGTTTAATCTCATGTTTTAAGCTGCCAGACAAACCAAATTCCATTTGTTGTTGAGCAACATCAATTAATGTTATTTGCGCTTTACTGCTTTTTCCAGCTCGCTTACGTAGCTGGTGGTATTGGTACTTGCCAGATAAGGCATTTTGTAATGATTCAAAACTAGGTGTAGCACTACCTAAAATAATAGGAATATTTGTTTGCCTAGCGCGTAAAATAGCAATATCTCGCCCATGATACCGAAAACTGTCTTGCTGCTTTAACGAGCTGTCGTGCTCTTCATCAACAATAATCATACCTAACTTGTGCAAGGGGGAGAAAATAGCAGATCGTGTGCCTATAACAATGGCAGCACTACCTTGTTGGGCGCTTAACCAAGTATCTAAACGCTCAGTATCGTTAAGGTTAGAGTGATGCAAACAAATAGGCACGCTAAAGCGTTGCTCAAAACGCAATAGCGTTTGTGGTGTTAAACCTATTTCAGGAACAATCACTAATACTTGTTGATGATTTGCTAATACATTTTCCATGGCCTGTAGATAAACTTCCGTTTTACCACTGCCAGTAACACCGTCAATTAAGTGGCAAGAGAAGCGATCTAACGATTGATTGATTGCGGCAACAATCAATGCTTGCTCGGTTGATAGCAATTGTTTGTTTTCTTGGGTTAATTTGTTATCTTGCCAAGAAAATTGCCCTGGTTTATGCTTAACCTGCTTGATAAGATCTTTGGCAACCAAGGCATTTAACTGTGCCTTGCTATAACCTAAAGTACGCAATTCTGCCCAGCTAATACCATGATGTTTTGCTATTAATTGAAAAAGTGCGAACTGTTTTGGCGCTTTAGTTTCAACCTTAGCTAATTGCTCTTGCTGTTCATTTTCGATTAGCTCTACACTTTGCCAAACCATCGGTGGCTGCAGATCTACTTTTTTTACCTGACGTAGTAATTTGGGGAGTGCTTGTTGAAAAACGTCACCAATAGGATGGTGGTAGTAGTTAGCACATAACTTGAGATAATTAACCAAAAAATCGCTTAAGTGAAAGCTATCGTTAAGGCGTTGTGAAATTGGTTTTATTTTTGAGTCAATATCACACTTGTCGGTTATCGCGATAACAATAGCGATAACTTTTCTTGCACCAAATGATACAGCAACACGTTCGCCAATTTTTATTGGTGGTGTTTGTAGTTCCTCAGGTACTTGATAGGTAAACAGCTGGCGCATAGGAACGGGAACTGCTACTTGTACATATTGCTCAGACACGAATAATATAGAATGCTTGTTATAAGAATAGGCCGTTTATATTACCGTAAAAATTACTATTTATTAATAAGTCTTTTTTAGTCAGTTTAGTATCAGTTTAGCTTGCAGTCGGTGCGGTGATCATTTATTATTCGCCTCCATTAATTTTTACACCGTATGGTGCTTGGCGTTTTAAGTTCATATAACTAAAGCGGCTGAGTGGCGATACGCCCAATTTCTCGAAAGAGATATAGAGGTCCCCATGAAAGACGGAATTCATCCTAATTATGTTGAGTTTAAAGCAACTTGTTCTTGTGGCAATGTTATTACAACTCGTTCAACAGCAGCTAAAGACGTGCATTTAGACGTATGTTCAGAATGTCACCCTTTTTACACTGGTAAGCAGAAAGCTGCTGAGACCGGTGGTCGTGTTGATAAATTCAACAAACGTTTTGGTGCTCTTTCTAAGAAGTAATTTTTACTTTTTAGTTTCTTTTCTTGTTATTAAGAAAAGTAGCATCGAAAAAAGCGCCGAAAGGCGCTTTTTTTATTTCTGACATTTGTAGATTTTAGTACTCTATTTTTTGTGGTGTTTCTGCTACATTAACCATCCTAGAAAAACCTTCTCAAATTTAAAATTAAGGCTCAATAAATGGCAGAAAGAAAGCCAGGTAAATTTGCTAAAGAAAGGCAATTTATCAAAGATAAGCAAATTGATGCATTAAAAACGCCACCGCATTCATTAGAAGCTGAACAATCTGTGTTAGGTGGTTTATTGCTTGATAATGAAACTTGGGATCGTGTTTCAGAAAAAACAGTGGCTGATGACTTTTATAGTCGTTCACATCGTCTGATTTTTGAAACTATTGGCGCCCTAATTGAACTAGGTGAACCGGTTGATTTAATTACGCTGTCTGAAGCCTTAGAAAATGATCAAAAGCTTGATGATGCAGGTGGTTTTGTTTATCTCGCTGAGATGATGAAAAATACACCAAGTGCGGCTAATATTACAGCTTATGCTGATATTGTTCGGGAACGTGCCGTTACGCGAGAAATGATCAGCGTAGCTAATGAATTAGCGGAAGCTGGTTATGATACGCAGGGTCGCTCTAGTGCCGATTTACTTGATTTTGCGGAAACGAAAGTATTTGCAATAGCTGAAAAACGCGCTAACAAGTCTGAAGGGCCTGAAAGCTTGCATTCAGTGTTAGAAAAAACCGTCGATAGAATTGAAAAACTATGTTCAACGGAGACCGGTGGTGTTACTGGTGTTCCTAGTGGCTTTGCTGATCTAGATAAAATGACGGCTGGTTTACAAAAGTCAGATTTAATTATTGTTGCTGCTCGTCCATCAATGGGTAAAACAACCTTTGCAATGAACTTGGCTGAACATGCTGCAATGACACAAGAGTATCCGGCATTAATCTTTAGTTTAGAGATGCCTGCGGATCAAATTATGATGAGAATGCTAGCCTCTTTAGGGCGCATTGATCAAACTAAAATTAGAACTGGGCAGCTAGACGATGAAGATTGGGCTCGCTTGTCTTCTACTATGGGCTTACTAATTGAAAACGGCAAAATGTTTATTGATGATGCTGCGGGCTTAACACCAACAGAAGTACGCTCTAGAGCGAGACGTATTCATCGAGATCATGGTGGTATTTCTATGATCATGATCGATTACTTACAACTTATGCGCGCACCTCAGTTTTCAGATAATCGTACTTTAGAAATAGCAGAAATTTCTCGCTCATTAAAAGCCTTAGCTAAAGAGTTACAAGTACCGGTAGTGGCGCTTTCTCAGCTAAACCGTGGCTTGGAGCAACGTAGTGATAAACGTCCAATTAACTCAGATCTACGTGAATCAGGTTCAATAGAGCAAGATGCCGATTTAATCATGTTTATTTACCGTGATGAGGTATATCACGATGATAGTGAATTTAAAGGGATGGCAGAAATTATTATTGGTAAGCAACGTAACGGACCTATTGGCCGTGTTCCACTGACTTTCCAAGGTAAGTACTCACGCTTTGATAATTATGCTGGGCCACATGTGCTTGAAGAAGATTAGTTGAGTGAGTATTGGCTTGTATTATTTTTTTGAATGTAAGCCTTTACTTAAGACTAATATTTTAACTTAACAGTAGTCATTGTTATAACGGATGCTAACTAATTGATTCCTTATATTATTCACCGTTGATGGTAGCTATTACTGTACGGCTACCACCATAATCTCTATGCTCGCCTAAATAAATACCTTGCCAAGTACCTAGGTTTAGTTGCCCATTAGTAATAGGAATAGTAATGCTTGAGCCGAGTAAACTAGCTTTTATATGGGCTGGCATGTCGTCATCACCTTCATAGGTGTGTTGATAATAAGGGGCTCTTTCAGGAACGAAAGTATTAAAGTGTTTTTCCATATCGGCGCGAACTGTTGGGTCGGCATTTTCGTTAATCGTTAGTGACGCGGAAGAATGTTGAATGAATAAGTGTAGTATGCCGTGTTGCACTTTTTCTAAGCCAGTAAGTTGTGCTTGAACTTCATTGGTAATTAAATGAAATCCACGACTTTTGTTGGTTAACTTAATCTCCGTTTGTATCCACATATTAATATTTTCCTTTATAATACCAATCTCACTAGTTATATGATCATTTCTACTTGCTAAAATCACCAACGATATCGTTATTTATTTAATAATTAGCACAACGAGTTATTGAAATATATGCCTTGTATTTGGCAATTTTTTATACGTATAAAATTGTTCACTTCATTAATGAAATTGGTATAACTATTCTGTTATCTCTGCTTTATTTAAACGTTCAAAAGCTGAAATAGTTTGTGGTATCAATTGCTCAATGATTTCAATATGCGGGCTTTGCGCTTGATAACGGGCGTAGAGCGTTTTATATATACCCGTCTCACCAATACGTTTAGTTTGTACTAATGATTGCTTGCTTAAACTATTTACTAACCATTTAGGCAACACCGCTATACCCATATTAGCAGCAACCATTTGTAATATCATATGACTATTCGCAACTTGTTTGATCGCTTTTGGTTTGTATTTATTACCAGATTCTTGATTAGTATTTTTATTTAAAAAAAGCTTAAAGAGATCAAGCTCTTCTATTTTCACTGGGTAGGTGAGTAAAGTGTAGTGGCTAAAGTCAGCGGCTGATAAAAAATCTTGGGCTGTGGTTTCACTTTCTTTTGCTAGTACAGCAACTACTTCATAGGTTCCAAGTGATTGATAAATATAGTTATCGTTTTCATTTTTTTCATCAATAAATAGAATGTCGACATCATCAGCAGGTTTATTAGTAATAGGTTTAGGAAAAGCTTGCTCTAATGACGTTTTACCAAAAAAGGTTTGCTCCATAAAGTTAAGTTTTAATTTTGGATACTGTTGTGAAAATTGCTCGGTAATAGGTAATAACCACTGAAAACAAGCGTGACAGGCTATAGCTAAATTGAGGTGAGTTATGGTGCTTTTTTCTGTTTTTAATTCGTTTAGTGCCGTACTTATTTTAGGCAAAATATTATTGGCTAAAGTTAGTAATACTTGCCCTTTTTCGGTGAACTGAACAGGCGACGTATTACGAATAAAAAGTTGTGTATTTAAGCGCTGCTCTAAGTCCTTTAACTGATGAGAAAGCGCTGACTGACTAACAAAAAGTGCATCAGCTGCCTTTCTTATATTTCCGGTGTTTGACAAGGTGGTGAGTGTTTTTAGGTGCTTTATCTCAAACATTATGAAAATTCCTTCATGTCCATCGTGAATTTTTACCCGTTCAGCAACTAGGTATTATTTAAAAGTATAACCATTTGGGTGTCTAGACGTCTAGGTGTTTTTTCGTTTATTTGTAAGTAATGAATTCAATTGGAGCAAGCCATGTAAAGTTACCATTTATATTTTGCTTATTGGCGCTAAACGGAAGGCGAGGGAGTTAAGCTACTATTAGATAATATGGCACTAGCTGCTAAATAATTAAGTACAAAGTGTATTTACTCATTTAGTCACAATAATGTAGCAAGTAAACTTTTAGAATCTGCAATAAGAACCTCGACCCTGCATGATCGAGGTTTTCTATAAGTTTAAAAAGCTCTTAGCTTATTCTTCAAGGAAGCGAATAGTACTTGGGTTTAAGTTTGTCGCTAAACGTTCGTTTACTATTTCATTCGTTTCACTGTTGATAATATCAATACCAGGTGCACTCGGTGTTGGCATACTTAGCCATAGGAAATTGGCATTATCTAAACCAAGAAAGTTAATTCCTTCTGTACCTGTGTTCGCTACATTATTCTCTGTAATTTCGCCAGTGGTTGGGTTAAATTGGTATAGTGATGATATTTCATGAAAGCTTGGTACAAACACTGATTCACTAGTATAAAAATAGCCTTTTTCTGCTGATACAATAACGGCACTTTTAATAAAGCCACTAACGTTGTCTGTAATACTGCCCGCATTAAGTACTTGGCGAACGCTATAATCGGTTGGTTCAATTTCTTCAATACGACTCAATGTTAAATCAGTGTTGCTATAATCGCTACGGGTACTGATATATATTTTATCATTGCCTGTAGTAATGCTGTTTTCAAGTGGATTTAACCCTTCTAAAGGAATACCTTTAACAGTATCGTCACTATTAGCGTTAGTTTCTATTTCTTCATCAGTCGCGGTATCAAACACTGCTACATAACTAGTATTTGGTGCATAAGCATCTGATAAACGTTGCATAACAATATAAAGCTTACCATCGTTAATAACTGCAGCAGCAGGACTTGGTGTGCCATTGGTATTGTTTTCAGGCACATAACTAGATAAATCTAATTCACCCACTTTAAAGTCATCAATATTATCGGCTTGTGGGTTAACAACCCATACCTGGCTTGAACCATAGCGTAATAAGTAGGCTTTTGTATCGTCTAATGATACTAACGAATATGGATTACGGCTAATTGAATCTTGGCTATCTTGTGTTGAAAAAGACCATATTGCAGTATCTCTTTCACTAACTTCAGCACCATTATACTTAGTGATGGTATCAATGAAAAATCGGCCGATATGGTAAACATCAGTTTTGTAGCTAGCTAACGTATAGTCAGAAGCATCTTTGATATAATAACCACTATCAACTTGTTGAGTTTCCCCGTCCATATATACAACTTCAGAACTGCTATAGTCTGGCGCTATTGTTTGCACTACCGCTAATGAAGGAGTGTCTTTAATATCGCCAACAGTAACCGTAATACTTAATTCATCAGAGAGTTCACCACTATCAGTAGCCGTAACGGTAAGTACGTATGGACCCGTATCACCGTTGTCAAAATCAGGCGCGGTATTAAATGTTAGTAATCCACTTTGATCAATAGTAAATAGTGAATTATCTGCGCCTGAAAGGCTGAATGTTATGGCATCATTATCAGAATCTGTCGCAGTATATTGAGCTACAGTTAATGAGTTTTCAGCAACAACAGGTGCCGTTTCACCGGTGAGCGTTGGAGCATTATTGCTGTCTGAATTACAACCACTTAGCAAGGCAGCTGAGATTAACAAACTTAGGGGTAATACTTTTTTTGTATAGGTTGTTGACATTTATAGATCCTCTATTGAAAATTTGAGTTGAATACTTTTACCTTGAGCTGGCCTATTGGCCAGGTCTTGATATTTTTCGTTAAATACATTGTTAAATGATAAACTGGCGTTGTATTTTGGTGTTTGCCAGTTCAGTGCAATGTTCGTTAGGCTACGGTCGGCTGGATTACCGCTACCGAGATTACTATTTGTTGATTGAAATTGGTTGTTACGATTAAAATAGAGCTCTTTATCAAGGTTGCTATTTATTTTTATCTGCCAATTGGGTTTGATCTTATATAATAATGAAGCACTGTATTGTTGGTGATAGATACCTGGTAGCTTTTTATTATCAAAAGCAATAAATGGTGAAGAGGTATCACTATCAATAAGGCTAACTTGCATTGAGAGCGATAAATTATCAAGTAATGAAATATTTCCCTGAAGTTCAAAACCATTTAATAAAGCGCCACCCACATTAGTATAAGAGCCAACACCACTAGAGTTAAAAATTGCAACAATTGAGTTCTCCAAGTCTTGACGGTAAAGAGAAGAAGATAGATTGAATTGCTTAACTTGGTATTGGAGCCCTAAAGTGATTGTGTTTGCTTCTTCTGGTAATAAATTGCCATTACCTTTAAAAGATCCTCGGTCACCAAACAGCTCAAAGAGGGTTGGTGTTCGAATACCATTACTAAAGTTTACAGAAGTATTAAAGTTTCCCGTTCCGTAATTAATCCCCAATTCTTGAGTAGAGTAATGGGTATTTTTAGTCTCTTTTTGACTATCGATTGCGTTTAATGCGCTATTGGCATTCTTTTCTCGTAATTGATTACCTAATATGTAGCTGCTAATAGGATAACTATCGCTTTTCCATTCAATACGTGCACCAAAATTTATTTGTGTTTGTGCTGCTTCAACATCACAACTACTGATGCCATTACATTGAATGGCTTCACCATTTTGAGTGCTGAATGAGCTAAAATTCTGCCTGCTAATATCAACAAATGGTGTGAAACTTAGTGTCGACCAGTTAATATTTGGTTTAATACTAATCTGCTGTTTAGTGTTTTTGTAATCGCTAGTTTTTATTCTGTCTTCGTTTGGACGCTCTAAATACAGTTCATCTTTGTTTTCACCAGAATAATTAATTTCAATTCCTTCAAAATTTATATCACCGAAACTATTAATATCAGCTAACCAATAATGTTGAATACTGTATCTAATTTGATCACTCTCTAATGTAGAGCTATTTTCTGGAGAGTTATTCTGATAGTTAGCTAGGGCTTTGTCTTGTTTGTTATATTGCAAATTAAAGCGCAATTGGTGCTGATCTAACTGAACATTGTCATTAATAAACAATGATAGCTTTTCAAATTCATTATTTCTTAATGGTTCATTAATTGATTCAGAAGGGTTTACAAAGCTTTGAGGAACTAAATAGTTATAGTCATTATCACTGACCAAGTAATTTCCGCCGAATGCTAGGCTGTGTTTTTTAAAAGCATTATTACTTAAAAAATTAACTTCTTTATAGCCAAATGAACCTATCGATAACGCAATTTTCTTTTTGTTTTCACTTGGGTTATAAGTGTTTACTCTGATGACACCGCCAATTGGGGTAGAACCTGTTCCTAGTGCTTGGCTTTTACTAATCTCAATGCTCTCAATTTGATCCGTCGGTATTTGGTTAAGATCAAAACCACCAAATTGACTATCGTTGACGAGTTGCCCATCGATATACATTTGTACTTGTTTACCACTTGAACCCCGGATAGAAATAGAGACAGGGTTACCTAAACCACTAATCTGTCTTATTTGTATACCATTGATATTCTTAAGAGCATCAGATAATGTTTGTGCAGAAGTAATTAAATCTTCACGATGTAATACTTGATAATTGACACTATTGAATTCATGAGAATTGACGATTTCAATGGTTTCTATATCCGTTTCTACACTATCTATATTTGATTGTGCACCATAACTTATTTTGGTAAAAAACAAGCAACAGCAGTAAAAACTAAGTGAAGGTATTGAGAGTAATTTATTCATAATTATTCGAACGTTTTATCTGAAGTGTTAGCTTGGTAGAAGGCTCTGCTTTTATCTATATCGGCACAGAGTTTGGATAAGGCAGTTAAGCTTCTCATCGTCATACGATGCATTGAATCAGCATTTGGTTGAATTATTTGTTCGTTTTTAACGGCAGGTATAATTGGCCAGTCTTGCCAGTTGAAACCGACTTTAGCACTTTGATTTGCCGATAAAGGCTGAATAATTAATTGAATAGGTGCTTGTAATACTTTCTCTATATTTACTTGGGGATAGGCTATATCCACTTGCTCAAACGGATTATTGGCTTGGCAAATATTCAAGAATTGTTGAGGCCAACTATCTTTCGCTACCGTGGTTAATGGCTTAGACCATAATTCGTAAAAAATCGTGATAGGCGGTTTATTTTGGTATTGAGTTTTTATAAGGTTGAGTTGGCCAAGTAGTTTCTCGGCTTGAGCATTGGCTTTTTGTTCATGACCTGTTAATTGACCAAACTCACGCATTTCTTTCGCAATATCTTCGAAACTATGCGGTTGAGAATAGATAATGTTAAAGCCGAGTTGCTCTAATCGAGTAATGTCATCACTTGGGTTACCACTTTTCCAAGCGATAATATAATCAGGTTGTAATGTAATAAATTTTTCAATTTGCAGGCGTAAGTAATTACCCACAATAGGGATCTCTTTTGCTTGCTCGGGGTAGTCGGCAAATGTTGTGGTACCGATAATTTGTTCACCTGCTCCTATGTCATATAACATTTCTACAATATGAGGAGAAAGTGCGATAATACTAGGCTTCTGTGCTGCTCTTGAGGTTGGTGAACTGTCAGCAATACTTGCAAAGCTCAAGCTAATTAAAGCGAATAATATTAATTTGAGGGCTATATTTTTCATCTAGTAGATTTACCTTTATTACTGACAGCAATGCGCTACCAATCAATACCTTGTTGTGCTTTTATACCGTTATCAAATGCATGTTTAATTGATTGCACTTCACTCACAGTATCTGCTAAGTCAATGATAGCGCGGTGACAACCTCTACCTGTAATAATGGCGTGTTGGTTTACTGGACGGTTTTTTAATGCTTCAAGTACTTCATCTAACTCAATATACTTATAAGCAACCATGTAGGTTAATTCATCCATTAAAACCACATCAATACTTTCATCTTGTAATAATTTTTTGTTTTTTAGCCAAACTTGTTGTGCTGCGGCAATATCTTGCGTTTTGTCTTGTGTGTTCCAAGTAAAACCAGTTCCCATCACGTCAAAACCAACACCTGCATTTTCTAATAATGAACGCTCTCCACAAGCCCATGTACCTTTTATGTACTGAACAACAGCTGCTTTTAAGCCATGACCGACAGCTCGGGCAACAGTACCAAAACCAGATGTTGATTTACCTTTGCCATTACCAGTAATAACAATGATCAAACCTCGTTCTTCTTGAGCATTATCTATACGTTGATCAACTTTTTCTTTCACAGCTTGCATACGTTTTTTATGTTGTGCATTTTTTTGATCTAGGTTCTTTTCTGAATTGTTTGCTGAGTTATTATCTGTCATTTTATCTATCACTTTGCGTTTGTTTTATCGTTAAAATAAGCATTTAAGTAATCACTATTAATTAATATTTCTTGTTTTAACCATAATAAATAAGAAAAATATACTGCCTAAAGCAGAGGTTATTATACCAATGGGAATTTCAGCATTCGCTAATGCGGAGCGGGCGATAATATCGACCCAAATTAAAAAAATCCCACCAATTAAGGCACTACCAATAATCAGTTTTAATGTAGTGACTCCAAATACTTGACGCACAATATGTGGGATCATTAAACCTACAAACCCTATGCCACCACAATAAGCGACAATGGTAGCAGTTAAAGCGGCACAAAGAGCGAGCATGAGTAATCTTAGTTTATCTACATTAATACCTAAGCTTGCTGCACTTTCATCACCAAGTAAGAGCGCGTCAATTTGACGATGTAGGGCGGTAATGATGACAATAGTGATGAGCAATACCGCGGTAATAGCATAAAAGTTACTCATCTCAACACGCGCTAGACTGCCCATAAGCCAAAAAATAACGCGATTAGTAGCATAGGGCTCACCAAAGAAAAGAATAAATTGCGTCACGGCAGCAAGCATAAATGAAACTGCAATACCGGTAAGTAATAATTGTTCCATTCGCTGTAATACTTTGGCAATAATAAGCACAATAACTATCGCTAATAAAGCACCCAAAAAGGCAGCAAGGGGAAGGGCAATAGCGAGTTGTTGTTCTAAACCAATGCTAGTTAACGAAATATTAGCAATAGTTACACCTAAGCCTGCACCCGATACTATGCCAAATAAATAAGGATCGGCTAATGGGTTACGGGTTGTATTTTGTAAAATTGCCCCTGCAATGGCTAATCCCATGCCAGCCACTAAGCCTACTAATACTCTAGGTATTCTGACTTGCCAAATCACCATTTGGCTTATTTTGTCTGGGCAGTTACCCACTAGACACTGAAAAATTTGAGTGTGATTGATATCTGCTGGTCCATAACTTAAACCTGCGATAGCTGAGAGCAAGGTGAAAATAATTAAGGAGATAACAATGAAGTATGATCTAGTCATTTTTATTCCTTAAATTGATTGTTTGTTGTTCTGGTAACGAGAAAAATACACGAGGTTTATGTTGTAAATCATCTTTTATGATTGAGCATGGTAATCTAAAAACTTTACTTAACTGGGTCTGTGTTAATACTTGCTCAGGTGTGCCATCAGCAATTAATTTACCTTGCTCTAATAATAATAATCGTTGGCAATACTGACTGGCCAAATTCAGATCGTGGACTGTCATGATTACCGTTATATTTAATTGATTAACTAGATTTAATACTTGGTGCTGATAATAAACATCAAGATGATTGGTTGGTTCATCTAAAATAAGTATTTGTGCCTTTTGTACTAGCGCTCTAGCAATCAGGACACGTTGTTGTTCACCACCGGAAAGTTGACTATAGGGCATCTTTTCTGTGTTAGATAAGCCCACTTTTTCTAACGCAAGTTTTATCTGTTGTTTGTCATGGTCATTATCAATGGCAAATAAACCTTTAAAAGGTAATAACCCCATTCTGACAATATCGAGCACAGTTAATGAGAAAATCGCTTCTGCTTTTTGGGTTACATTGGCAAAATTTCGGGCTAATTCTCGAGCAGAATAACCACTAATTATTTTGTTTTTTAGATGAACGGAGCCTGATAATGCTACGGTTTTATTGTGCTGTTGTTGATTGGTAATGCAACGCAATAAACTCGTTTTACCAGCACCATTTGGACCAATAATACCGATCACTTCTCCCTTACTCACGTTAAAGGAGATATTATTAAGGATGGCTTTATTGTTTACTTGCCAATGAAGCTGGTGAACTTTCAGTAGTACTGACATTGTTTGTTGGTGTTTTCCCGCACGCAAAATTTTTAAGGTTTGTTAATTATATTAAAAGGTTAAGTATCTGACTTATCGTTAAATTATTACCAATAAATAATGGTAGTAACTTATGAATCACAGTTGCGGGTACAGTGGAGGAATTCTTTATTAAAAATAAAGGCACCTCATTCCTTAACCATTTGGAGAGTTTACGCAGATAGTACAAAATAAGCAAGCTTTAGCGGTTTAGACGTCTAAATACCAATAAAAGAAAATAGGTAAAATTTCACTTATCACTTATTTTTCATCTACACTGAAGATAGGTTTAATATTTTCAGGAGTAAACAATGAAAGGTAACAGTAAAGTTATTGCGAGTCTTAATGGTTTATTACATAACGAGCTTGCCTCGATCGATCAATATTTTATCCACTCTCGTATGTATCAAGATTGGGGCTTAGATAAGCTATATGACCAATTAGAGCATGAAATGCAAGAAGAGCTTACTCATGCTGATGCACTAATAAAACGTATTTTATTTCTTGAAGGAGTACCTAATTTATCAGATCGTCGTGATTTACTTATTGGTGATGATGTTAGTTCAATGTTAAAAAATGATCTTATTTTAGAAATGGAGGTTGTGGCAGGACTTAAAGAAAGTATTAAATTATGTGAAGCTGAAGGAGATTACCAAAGCAGAATTATGTTAGAAAAACTCTTGGAAGATACTGAGGAAGATCATGTTTATTGGCTTGAAAGACAAATAGGGCTAATTGATAAGATTGGACTAAATAATTATATTCAATCACATATGGGTAATCACCTAGGTGGATAAACTAACAAGAGGGTTTTATTATGAAAGGGGATAAAGGTATTATTGCTTTGTTAAACAAAGCACTTGCGGTTGAGTTGATTGCAATTAATCAGTATTTTTTACATGCCAGAATGTATAAGAACTGGGGGTTGGAGCAATTAAACAAAGCGGATTATAAAACATCAATTAAAAAAATGAAGCAGGCTGATTCGTTAATTGAACGCATTCTTTTTTTAGAAGGTTTACCTAACCTACAAGATCTCGGTCGATTACATATTGGTGAGGAAACAACTGAAATACTTCAAGCGAATATAGCATTAGAGCATAAATCTCGTTCAGTACTACAAGAATTAATTGAGTCATGTGAACTGCAGCAAGATTATATTAGTAGGGATTGTGCTGAAAGCTTATTAGAAAGTGTTGAAACACAAATTGACTGGATTGAAGAGCAGCAATATTTAATTACGAATGTAGGGTTAGAAAATTACCTACAAACAATGATGAATTAAGCAACAAAGGCCTCAGTTTCTGCAATTTGTACTAATTTATCATTCAGAATACTTTTACTGCATTGGCAACATTTCCCACACTGTGAACCAATTTTTAATTCACTTGTTAATTGTTTCATGGTGTGAGCACCGTTGTCCACAGCGGCTTTAATTTGGGTGTCGGTTACGCCAAGACACAAACAGACATACATAAGTAATACCAAAAATACTTTAATTAAAATCAATGTTGATATAGTAATGTAAACAAGAGTGATTATCAATAAGGTTTGTGGTTTTTATTTAGTATTATGTTTTATATTCCATAAAAAAAGCAGCTAAAGCTGCTTTTTTTATTTAAGGTATGAAGTCTATATTACCAAATTTTAACGCGTTTTTCTGGTGCTATATACATTGCATCACCTTCTTTCACATCGAATGCTTCGTAGAATTCATTCATGTTTGAAAGCGAACCTAAAGCACGGAATTCACCTGGTGAATGAGGGTCTGTTGCTACGCGGTTACGCATTGATTTTTCAACAATTTTAGAACGCCAAATTTGAGCATAACCCATAAAGAAACGTTGATCACCCGTTAAGCCATCAATTACAGGTGCTTCTTTACCATTTAATGATGCTTTATACGCTTTATACGCAATAGTTACACCTGATAAATCACCAATATTTTCGCCTAAAGTTAATTCACCATTTACGTTTAAATCATCAAATACTTGATAAGCAGCATATTGATCTACTAAGGCCTTAGTGCGAGCAGCAAACTCTTTAAGGTCTTGTTCTGTCCACCAATTACGTAAGTTACCTTTGGCGTCATATTTACTACCTTGATCATCAAAACCATGACCCATTTCATGACCAATAACTGCACCTATACCACCGTAGTTTACGGCATCGTCAGCTTCCATATTAAAGAATGGTGCTTGTAAAATAGCGGCAGGAAAAACAATTTCGTTAGCCGGCGGATTATAATAAGCATTAACTGTTTGTGGTGTCATATGCCATTCCCATTTATGGATTGGGCCACCTAGTTTAGCGATTTCTTTATTATTTGATATTTTACGTGAGCGAATAACGTTACCTACTAAATCATCTGATTTAATAGTTAACGCTGAATAATCTTCCCATTGGTCAGGGTAGCCAATTTTAGGAGTGAAGGCCGCTAATTTTACATGTGCTGCTTTTTTCGTGTCGGCAGACATCCACGTTAGATCGTCAATACTTGAACCATAAGCATTACGTAAATTTTCTACTAATTCACTCATGCGAGCTTTAGCTTCAGGTGTAAAATGACGAGTTACGTAAACTTTACCAATAACTTCACCTAAATTACCATTTACTACACTCACGCCACGTTTCCACTGTGGACGTTGTTCTTCTCTACCACTAAGTTGCTTAGAGAAAAAGTCAAAATCTTCATTATCTAAGTCAGCAGTTAAATAACTTGCAAAAGCGCTTAATGTATTAAATGTTAAGTATTGCTTCCAAACGTCGATAGAAGTTTGTTCGAATACTTCACCAAAGCCTTTAATAAAATCAGGTTGGTTAATAATAATATCTTTTTGTGTTGCAACCCCTTCAGCTGCTAAAAAAGCCTGCCAATTAAATTTATTGGTAAGGGTATCTAAGCTGCTTGTTGCTAGTTTGTTATATGTTTTTTCGCTGTCACGGTTTTGTACAGGAGTCCAGTGATGCTCAGCTAGGTTAGTTTCTAATTCCATGATATTTTTAGCAGCATCTTTTGCGTTGCTTAGACCTGCTAAGTTATACATATTTTCAATATGTGTAATATAGCCGCTACGTAATTTTACAAACCGTTCAGCATCATTAAAGTAGTAATCTCTATCTGGTAAATTTAAACCATTTTGCCAAATATGCGCGGCGTAGCTTGCAGAGTCTTTAGCGTCAATACTAATATATAAAGCTAGTGGGTTATTGATACCAACTGTTGAATAGGCACCAAAAAAGGTGGCTAAGTCATCTTTAGTTTCAATAGTGTTAATCGCAGACAAGATTGATTGAATAGGGGCGATACCGTCAGCATTACGCTTTTCGCTATCCATATAAGAGCGGAATAAATCAGCAACTTTTTGTTCGTCAGAGCCTACTTTTAAACCGCTCGTAGCTGCAAGTTCTTCAATAATAGCTTTTACATCTTCGTCTGCTTTATCACGTAAGTCGTAAAATGAACCGATTGCAGTTTTATCACCAGGAATTGTGTGACTCTTCATCCAACCGCCATTGATGTAGCGGTAAAAGTTATCTTGTGGACGTACACTTTTATCCATGTTTTTTTGTTCAATACCAGAAGCTAAGGCTGTTTTTTGTGGAGCTTCCATACTTTTTTGAACTTCAGATTGATTCATGTTGCTGTTGCTACAGCCACTTAGTATCAGTAAAGAAGTACAAACTGCGCCAGTTATAATTGCTTTCATTTATTAACTCTCATTTATGTTTTTAATAATCATGTTGTTCAATTTATATTGTAAAGTGGAAAATAAGTATCTGAAAAACATGCCTAACTAATACTACGAAAGAATTCGTTCAAACTCCAGTTCAGAACACATCTATTTACATAATAAATTTATGCTAAGTTTATAAACAATTTATGCAGATTATACTAGTGCCATTAGGGTGATTGGTGGGCTTTATAGGATAGAATACGAGTTTTATTCTTTCTGAGAGGTAAGTAGCTCAACAGCACATTGACACATTTCATCAATTTGGCTGGCATCACCATAAATACCGTCAATAACCAGTTGTGCTATTCCGTGTAAGGTTGCCCAAGCAACCTGTGCTAAACGTAGTGAATTATGTGACTTTGGTAATATGCCTTTTTGTTGCCAAAGTTGTGTCATTTCAACTTGATACTGAAAGCTAGGATAGGCAACATCAATAAGTTTTTGTGTTCCTTTTGAGCCGTTATTGCCTTTTGTTTCATTCGTTTTTTCTGTTTTTTTCCATAATGTACTGCCAAACATTAATCGATAAATCGCCGAGTTTTGTGTGGCAAAGCGTACATAAAAATGAACAAATGTATGATATTTTTCTTGATCGGTTAGCATATTATTATTAAATATTTCTTCTGCTTGAGCTTTCCAACTAATAAAGCCTTGTGCAGCGATAGCTGAGAGCAAGTCATTTTTATCTGTAAAGTGATGATATGCCGCGGTGCGTGATACACCAATACGTTCAGCGAGTTTTCTCAATGATAAGGTTTCAATACCATCTTCTGATATCATCGCTGTTGCGGTCGCAAGTAAGCTACTCTGTAAGTCACCATGATGATAAGTTGAATTTTTACTATCAATAGTTGGATTGTTTTTTTTCATCATTATTTAAGTTTCTATTGTGTGTGCTTTAAAAAGGTTACCGCTATAGTGTTTTTCTATGAGGAATAGCTACATTTGAAAAAATAATCCCCGCAACTAAGGACATAAAAATAAGAAATGTTTGCGAGCCTAAGTCAGTCACATCTAACATTTGCTTTCCTGAAACTAAGCTGTTGAGTCCAATATAAACTTTACTACCAGGGACTAACACAACCAGTCCCAGTAAGCGCACTATAGAAGAAGGTAAATTCATAATTCGAGAAAATAAATTACTATAAATTCCTAAGGCAAAAGCTCCAACAAAAGCTCCTAAAGCGACTCCTAGATAGCTAGTAGCCCAAATACTTACGCCAAAAGAAATGTAACCGGCAATCATACCCCATGGCGCATCTTTTAATCGTACTTTAAATAAAATAACTAATGAAATAGTCAGAGTCGTGACGGCTAACCATGACGTCCAAACAGGCATAGTTTCAGGAGGAATAAAGGTGACTTCTCCCCACATTAAATTACCTAATGCCATGCCCAAAACAGCGCCAAAATAAAGTTTGAACAGTACCATAGCACCATCCATGATACGTGCTGTCCCTGACATTAAGTGCCTTGCTGCTAATTCAGATAAGCCAACTGTTAACGATAAACCAGGAATAAAAGATATAATACTGGAAAGAATAACCATAGGTATATTAATACTAGGATCAAATATTGAAATCAAAGAGGCTAATAAGGAGGTTGTTAATGCCGCCATTGGCTCTAGCATTTCGGTGACACGACGTGAACGCTCAGCCCACATTACAAATGAGAAAACAACAAAACCTAATATAGTTGACCAGAAAACATCATGCCAACTTGTGTGCATTAACATTGCAAAAGCACCGCTTGAGGCACCAAAAGCTAAAAAAGTTAACAAAAAACCATACGGAGGGGGCTTTGAATTGACTTCTTTTAAACGTTCAATAGCTTCATCTAGCGTTCTTTCACCGCTGGTTAACTCGTCTACTAATTCATCAATACGTGCTAAAGACCCCAAATCTATTTCGCCAGGCGCCACGCGAACTAAGTGATTGTATTGATGCTCATCTTCCTCATCAGATAAAATAAAAGTTAATGCCGTAGGAGTAACCATAAATGAAGCACGAATATCTAAAAAGTGCGCAATGGAAAGTAAATTATCCTCTAAGCGATATGCTGTAGAGCCTAACTTGTGAAGAGCCTTCCCAAGTTGGATGATAAATCGACGTTTTTGATAAAAATCATCTGCAGGTGTCATATAATTAGAGTAATAAAGGTAAATAAAGCTTGTGTGCTATGTTAATGTATTTTTAGTAATTAGCAATTGTAAAATTTGAAGGATATATATGACTTTATTCATTATTCTTGCGTGTGTGTTTGGTGTTGTTGCACTTATGGTCATACTCGGAGAAAGATTTGGTAGCCCAATGAGTAATGAACAACAAGCCAGGTTTAGTAAAGTAAGTTGGATACTTGTTTTTATGATTTTAGTTGGCGCTATTATTAAAGAGATGCTTTAGCGCAGAACACACAACAACTACGTTTAGTTGTTGTGTTAATTTTATAAGAAGGAGAAAGCCGCGCTGCTTTTGTGATGAAATAAAAGGCGGGCTACCAATAATATAACTACTCGTTAAACTATTGTTGTTGCCATGCTGAAAATAAAGCCTTTGCTTTAGCTTTTTCCGTAAAAGGTTTATCAGTTGACAAGCTCTCTTTTAGATAGCTTAAGGCTTCTTTTCTTCTATCTAACTTATCTAACGTTAAGGCTAAGTGATACTTAATTTCAGCATTATTATAATCCAATATATTCGCCTGCCTAAGTAAAGATAATGCCTTATTATAGTTGCCTAAAGCTAGCTCAACTAATGCATTAGTATCTATAATATTTACATTGTCTGGCGATATTTTAAATGCACGCTGAGCTAAGTTATGTGCTTTTTCTATATTATTGACAGTTAAATTGGCTAAAGCTGCATTATTTAATAAGGCGATATTTTTAGGGTTATTAGCTAAGTGTTTATCATAAAAGTCTATTGATTTATCTAACTGACCACTACGTTTATAGTTTTCAGCAAGCGCTAGGGTTATTTCAAGATCGTTCGGGTTATTGCTGAGCCATAACGTAAGTAAGGTATCAATGTCAGCATACTGTTTCTGCGCTGTATACAAAGAGTATAGGCCTAATAAAGCAGGTTTATTCGGTTGTGCTTGATATGAATTCTGATAAAAGCCAAGGGCTTGTTCATTATCTTTGCTCATATAAATTGAGCCTTTAAATTGCTCGATTAAATAAACGGGGAATAATTGAGGATCTAACTTATCTACCAACGCAAGCGCAGTATTCTTTTCATTATCTTGATTATATAGCTGTATGAGTAGTTGGTATGCTTCAAATAGGCTCTTATCAATAGAGATAGCATGCTCTAAGCTTTTTTTAGCTAGATCTTTTTTACCCAAATAAGTGTACATTTTTGCTTGTTTAAATAAAACAGGAGGTTTGTTTTGCGTATGCTTTAACGCCAAATCCATTGCACTTATCGCTTTTTCATGCTGTCTGTTTTGAATATATAAGTTAGACGCTAATAAATGTATGTTGCTATTGTCATTGTGTGTATCTAAATAGTTATTCACAATATCGAGTGCTTTTGTTAACGCTTTATTTCTCTCATAATGCCTTACTATTTTTTCAAGTGCGATGACATTATCTTGATTTTGAGATAATGCTTTTTGATACCAAACCAGAGCTTCTGATATATTTTCAGCGTAATAGTGAATATCGCCTAACTCGACCATTAAATCACTGTTATTGTTTTGCATTAATTGAGTTTTTATACGTTCAACGGCAATATCAATATTACCTTGTAACGCATCAATTCTAGCTAAGTGAATAACGGCCTGATTGTTATTATTATCGAGTGCGTACGCTTTTTCTAAAAACTGTTTAGCTTGAGGTAAATATCCTGATAAACCTAATAAGGTTGCGTGAATTTGATTAACACTAGAATTATTAGGGTAGTTTTTTATTAATACAGCGCTGATATTTAAACCGGCTTGAAGTTGATTGCTTTCTTGATAGGCTCTCGCTAACAAAAGTAATAATTCAAAATTTAAGTCGTCGTTAGTTTCATTGCGAATGGTTGAATCTTCATCAAGTACTTCACTTAATACTGTGACTATTTTTGTGTAATCACCTTTTAACAGTAATAACTTTGCTAAATCTATACGCGGTTGCAATTCATTAGGAAATGCAGTCATCACTTTATCAAAATAAAATTCTGCTTCATTTATATTTCCTGTCATTAAGTTAGCTTGGCCTAGCAATGCCCATGATTCGCGGTCGTTATCATCGTTCAAATAAGCTTTCACTAGATACTTACGGGCAACATAACTATTACCTAAAGCAAGTTCGGTACGCGCAAGTAGCTTTAATACCTGAGGATCATTAGGGGCTATTTTATTATATTTAATAAAGGCTTTTTCCGCGGCTTCCATAGCATTGTTTTGAAAGCTTATTAATCCTTTTAAAAAGTAATAAATGGGTTGTTCATCCATCACTTCCTCAGGAATAGCCATCATAACGGTATCTAAACGTTTTTTTATTTCTATCGTTAATTGCGATTGCTCACTTGCTTGAGCTGATAATAACTTAATATAATTGGCAATAGGTTCATTAGGTAGAACCTCAACAATTTTATCAATATCGGATATTGCTGAATCATGTTTTTGCATATTCATTAATAAAGTAGCTCGAACTAATAAAGCTGAATAATTATTAGGCTCATAAGTTAATAGCTGTGTTATATACTCTAAAGCTAACTTATCCTTTTTAAGTTGCTTATAAGTTATGGCTCCCATTAACAGTGCCTGGATATTATTTGGGTCAATTGTTAATGTATGATTAATTAATTCAATTGCTTCATCAAAGTTGAGCTCTTTTAAAGCCACCTTAGTTTTGCCAATAAAAGCCTCGGTATTATAAGGACTTAACTTTAGCGCTTTATTGAATTTATTTCGTGCTTCCTTGAGTTGATTGTCACCTGTTAACGCAAAACCATGAAAGGTTAACATTGTACTTTGATAGGTATCACTGGTTTGTGGCTCTATAGGTAAACTTAAAACTTGATCGAATTTATTTTGTAGCAAATAAGCCTTAGCGTATAAAGGGGCCAATAAACGAATAGCAGCGCCTTCTTGTTTAGAAAAATTAAGCTCTATCTCGGCTAATGCCCCTTTACCTTGAGCTAATAAATTTTCAGCCATTAGTACACGAGAAGGTAAATGCGAACTATCAATTGATAATATATTTTTAAGGTGGATAATTGATGTTGCATAATCACCATCATGAAAGCTTGTTAACGCATCTTCATAAGTTTTTGGATCGACGCTAGCATAACTAAGTGGGGAAAGCAGACTACTAAATACAACGATTAATAAGTTTCGTTTATATAATAAAAAAAAGTTACGTTTAATTAACTTCATAGGTTTCAATATTAGCTGTTTTAATGAGGTCAAAATATTTCCTTTATTTTAAATGTAGTCATAGTTATTTTATATCTAAAGCTAAGATCTAAAACGGAGCTAAAAAGCTCCGTTTTATTATCTAACGAGTTAACATAAAAAATCAAACGTTTAACTTTTTACGTTGATAGATCAAGCCAGTCATTGCAAGCAGCATAAGTACTATTGAGCTCGGCTCAGGTACTTGAGTGACAGGTCTTCCAGCTGAAGGGGCAGGAACTGTAACATCAACATTAGTCGCTAAATGTATTTCTGCATTAGTGATTAATGATAAAACACCTACAGCGCCATCAATATTCCCACCTGTTTGAGTAACTGTTGCATAAGGGGCTAGTAAAGCACCAACAAAATTTTGAGCGTTTAATGTAATGACTTCGGCTTCATAGAAATTCCAAATGATTTTAGAGCCAAATTTATTCTTATCAAAATTCATATTTGAATTATTTAACATTGATACATCATTGCCAGGTACATTAATGACAATATAAGCAAGATCATTTGCATTGTCTCCCGTCATACTTAGACTCAGATTGTTTAAATCAAATATATTCGTAGAGCCATCTAATGTAAATACTGCAATATCATTGTCAGTATTCAATCCTTTATCAATTGCAAATGTTTTGTTATTTCCATTTGTCTCTATTTTACTATTAGCGGCTAGCGAAGAAAAATATGCAGAAGAATTTTCTAACTGAGCTTTGTAATCTGCTTTAATTGCATCTAAACCTGTTGTTAACTTAACGTTATCGATCTTTGAATCTATTAATGTACTATTAATGAGCACTTGATTAGAATTTATTGCTGCCGTTACGATGTTTTTTTCCGAGCTTAATACGGTATCATGTACATAAACACCAACTTGTGCGTTTATTGAACCCGCAACAGTTAATGCAGTAATATCTGAACGTGAATTTTGGTCTAGTCTTTGACCGAAATCACTTTTTAGACCTGTATAGTTACCACCGACAAAAGTCTTACCGTCAACATGCGTCCCCCCGAGACCTTCAAAGTCCTCAATAGTGATTACATTATATTCATTCAGGATAAACTCACTCGCATTTGCCGTTACTGAGGCTAAAAGGAATAAACCTGAAAGTATAGAAATAAATTTTTTCATAACAACCTACTTTTCATATAAAGCGTAATTAATAAAATAAGCATTACGCTAGAACTAATATATATCTAAATTTAACTACTAGATAAAATGATTTACGATAATAAGCATTAAGCACAAATCAAGCCAAGATATAAAACTATAGTGTTATTAGGGCTGTACAAATGTTTTTTATGTGTCATCTTATTTATTTGTAAATATAACTGACAGTGATAACGTAAATATTATCAACTTATATTACCATTATAAGCTTAGTATAGCTCAATAGGAAATAAATGTAGATTAAAGCTTTATTTTTTATATTAGGAATATAACTGGGCCTAGCGATAAATTAACTAGGTAAGTTTTCCACTTTTTCACCATTAAAAAATAATCCATTTTGTTGAGTGTATAAGTAAAAATCACTTGCTGTCATTGGTCTTGCAAAATAATAACCTTGAAACTCTTCTGAGCCCATATCAGCTAGTGAAGCTATATACTCTCTTTTTTCTATACCTTCAGATACGCATTTTATATTAAGTGAGCGACACATAGCATGAACAGCTTTTACTAAATTATAGTGTCGTTTTGACGTAGTAATCATATTCGTTAATGATCTGTCTAACTTTAATTTATTGATTGGGTAATCAGCTAATCGCGCTATATTTGAATAACCAGTACCAAAATCATCAATAGATATAATAAATCCCCAAGATTGAAGACTTTGAATAATTTTAAGGGCATTAGTGTTGTTTTCTTCTAACGCTGTTTCTGTTATTTCTAATTCAATTTGATCGGGCTTAACATTGAAGTCGGCTAAATAGCGTATTAAATTTGAGACAAAATCTTTTTGGTTAAAATCAAAAGGTGATAAGTTAATTGCAATTGGCACTACATCGAACCCACTTTGATTCCACTTTTGTATTTGCGCGCATACTTTTTGGATGATTAAATTGGTTAACGGGCAAATTAATCTATATTCTTCTGCTACAGGAATAAAAGTATCAGGAGGCACAACACCAAGTACAGGACTATTCCATCTAGCAAGTGCTTCTAAACCAATACAAAGACCATCTTTAGTGACTTTGGGTTGATAATAGACATCAAGTGCTGCTGATTGAATTGCTTCATCGAGTAACATTGAAATTTCATGTTTTTTCAAAAATAGCTGCGAGCTTTCTTGGTTGTAATAGCTAAAAACGTTAATATTGTCTGCACTTTTTAACGCTTCTTGTGCATTGGCAATAACTTTAGCACTAGAATTATTCTCTTGAGAAAATTGCGCAATACCAAATAAATAAGACTGGGTAAACGTACTATTAAATAGGGTGTACTCTGCATCTAATGTTTTTTTTATACGAGATAATAATTTTTCTAACTCTTCTACATTTGGCGTATTAATTAAAAAAACAAGTTTCCCTAACCCTGCATCTGAACATAGCAGGATTTCTTTAATATTATCGGTAATACGTTTATATGCCGCGATAGTAAGTGTGCGAAAATCGGATTCGCCAAATTTTAAATTTACATAATCATTATTGGCACTTTGAATAACAATAATATAAAAACCTGCAGATTTTTTAATAGCTAAACTTTCGCATTGGCGTTCAAACCAGTCTTTATTTGGTAAATTGGTTTGTGAATCGGTATAGCGTAAACGCTTATATTTTTCTTCTATTGAAATTAAATTTTTCTTTATTTTTTGCTCTTGTGTACAGTCTGAAAATTCATACACCGTGTAGGTTGAGTTGACCACATTTTGTTTAGTGACTCGATGATATGAATCTTTAATTTGTATTAATTGGTCTTTGTGGTCGTTGCTTGTTAATTTAGGTAATAAAGTCGATAGATGTTCATTCGTAGTCTGGGTGTTTAACTCTATAGTAAATAAAATTTTAGCTTGTTCATTAAGATCGATAATCTCGCCTTTTTCGCTAAGAATAACTTTAGGCTTATAATAATGAGAAAAGAAAGTTCTATAGAGTTCATTTTTGGCGGTTAAGTGAGTATTCGAGTCTTGAATTGATTGATTTAAGCGTTTAGCAGCGACACTGGTACGGGCCACAGCAAGCGGTATACAAATATTATAAAAGGCGAAGATAACTCCCATTATATACCAGTTTGTATTGGGTAATTGCTCAGGTGGGCTGAAAAGTATTGATAAATCAACATTGTAAATAATCATGAAAAAAGGTGCTAAATTTAACAACGCATAACATATTGCTGATCGGTAACCCAGCAATATCAGTGCAATAGTAGGGCAAGCGAACATATACATTGAACCTACTTTGGCAAGTTCAAGATCCGTGATAAATAAATTTATTGCTAAACTCGCTAATACCGTCGTAATCAAAAAAAAGTGAGCACAGAATTTATAATATTTATAGCTAGCGATTAACAACGTAATGACAATTGAGAAGAATGAAACCGAGAGGATGATGATATGTATTAAACTGAGTTGTACCGCTGGGCCGAAGGTATGACACACAACGGCCAAACATACTAACATAACGGTAGATAGAATAATTCTCAGCGCGCTTATTCGCCAATTTGGTATTTTATTATTTGTATCATCATTATCCGTTAACAAAAAAAAATTAAGAATACTCGATTTATATTGTAACAACACTTAATTCCACCTACATCCATGATATAAATAATCAATTATTATAGTACCTTAATGAAAGTTTAATCATATTTCTAGTGTTAAATATTAATTCATGTCAGTAGGGCAACTATATGGACATATTTTCTTGAGAAGGTTCTATTTTAAATCGATTCTTTGTTCGTTTATTCGCCTAAGTTTATACAAGCTTTATTGGAGAATTCGTGGTTTCGAGTACTCATAAGTACACTGTTATTTTGTCATCTTTAATAGTGAAATGGTAATGGCTGTAAAACGGCTCAAGACTAAATTACAAATGCGATTATTATTGCTGTTACACCTAAAACACTATATTCAGGCATGCCACTCGGTAGTTTTGACATAAGTAAGAAACAAACAAAAGCTATAGCAAATAATATGGCACTGCCAATAAATACTCCAATTAATTCATGACCCATAATTAATCCTACAATAGCCAAAGGAATACTAAACAATAATGCTGAAAAATAAGGCTCTTTTTTTATTAAATATAGTTTATATGAAAGAGCTAACATTAACAGTTTGAAAATAAAAAAGAGCATGGGGGTACCTTAAGATAAATAGTGATAATAAAACGGCTAACGAATACTAATGTCAGTAAATTCTTGCTTAATTGCGTTAGTTAAAATAATACATATCGCGTTGTTTTCAATCTCAATAGCTAGCTATTACTTAATTGATAGCGGTACTCTGGTTTATTTTACTATTTACAATAAGCTTACAACTTTAATGAAACGAGTATCGAAGTATATGAACCTTGGATAAAGTAAGCGAAGCTGAAGAAAATAACAATTATTACTTGCTATAAATAAGTGAAGGGTAACTAGATATTTGTTGTTTTGGGGCGTTTTGAAACAAAAAAGCCCCTAATCATGACGATTAGAGGCTTCAATTCTAAAGAGTTAATGTCTAAACGTTAACTCTTTAGCTATTACTTATTAACCATTACTAACATCTTCAAATTCAGCATCAATGATGTCATCATCTTTAGCACTGTCATTGGCCGCATGTTCTTGATACTGCTCTCCTTGTGGTTGTGACTTCTGTTGCGCTTGTTCTGCTTGCATCATATTACTGTAAGCATCTTGTAATGCTTTTTGTCGCATTTCAATCGCAGATTTATCATTACCATTCACAGACATTTTCAATTGCTCAATTAACGATTTAAGCTCATCTTGTTGCTCTTGTGCCAAGGATGTCATTGATGTTTCTACTGTATGAATCAATTGATCCGCTTGGTTACGTTGCTCAACTAGTTCGCGCTTTTGTTTATCTTCCGTTGCGTGTTGCTCTGCATCTTCAACCATGCGATTAATTTCATCTTCTGTTAAGCCACTTGATGCAGTAATTTTAATACTTTGTTCTTTGCCAGTTGCCTTGTCTTTCGCTGACACATTTAAAATACCATCAGCATCAATATCAAACGTTACTTCAACCTGCACCGAACCGCGCGGACCTTGAGCTATATCGCTTAAGTTGAATTGTCCAAGCGACTTATTATCTGTCGCCATTTCACGCTGTCCTTGTAGAACATGTACTGTTACTGCAGCTTGGTTGTCTTCAGCAGTAGAAAAAACTTCAGAAGCCCGTGTTGGTATCGTAGTATTTTTATCAATGAGTTTAGTCATTACACCACCCAAAGTTTCTATACCTAATGATAATGGCGTTACATCCAGCAATAATACATCACCCACGGTTCCAGATAACACTCCGCCTTGAATAGCTGCACCCATGGCAACGGCTTCATCCGGGTTTACATCTTTACGTGGCTCTTTACCAAAGAAAGCTTGAACAGCTTCCTGTACTTTTGGCATACGTGTTTGACCACCAACCAATATAACTTCACTAATATCAGCTTTACTTACACCGGCATCTTTTAATGCTTGCTCACATGGAGCAATGGTACTTTTTATCAAATCATCTACTAATGACTCTAACTTGGCGCGAGTAACCTGTACATTTAAATGTTTAGGGCCACTAGCATCAGCAGTGACATAAGGTAAGTTTACGTCGGTTTGTAATGCAGACGATAACTCTATTTTCGCTTTTTCAGCTGCTTCTTTAATACGTTGTAATGCTAAAGAGTCATTGTGAATATCAATGCCAGTGTCTTTTTTGAATTCATCAGCAAGATAATTAATAAGGCGTAAATCAAAATCTTCACCACCTAAAAAGGTATTACCATTGGTTGCTAACACTTCAAATTGTTTTTCTCCGTCCACATTGCTGATTTCAATGATAGAAATATCAAAAGTTCCGCCACCTAAATCGTAAACCACGATGTTTTGATCGTTTTTACTTTTTTTATCGACCCCATAAGCTAAGGCCGCAGCTGTTGGTTCATTAATAATACGTTTAACATCAAGTCCTGCAATTTTACCTGCATCTTTTGTTGCTTGGCGTTGAGAATCATTAAAATAGGCTGGTACAGTAATCACTGCTTCAGTGACTGTTTCACCTAAATAGGCCTCAGCATCTTTTTTCAATTTACGTAAAAGCTGAGCTGAGACTTCTTGTGGTGACATGGATTTGCCATTCACTTCAACCCAGGCATCACCGTTATCTGCTTTTACAATTTTATAAGGTGCTAGCTTAATATCTTTTTGCACTTCTTTGTCATCAAATTTACGACCAATTAATCGCTTAATAGCAAATAATGTGTTCTCAGCGTTTGTCACTGATTGTCTTTTTGCTGGGTGACCTGCTAGTGTTTCATTGTTTGCATACGCGATAATCGATGGTGTAGTGCGACTACCTTCTGCATTTTCAATAATTTTTGCAACACCACCTTCCATCACTGATACACATGAGTTTGTTGTACCTAAATCTATACCTATAATCTTAGTCATAATAACCACCTATATTTAAAAAGGGTTTAATCAAAAAGGTCTTATGCTGTATGGCAATGTTCTGTTAGCAGCTAGACCACATAAACAACCTTGGCTGTTTGTTAGTGGGGCTATAATACGTGAGTTGAGGAAGTGCTACTGTCACAAATGTGACAGTAATGATAATTTTTTGGAATGTCATAAAAATGTGAGTTGAGAGCTACTTAATACATCACTGATAAAAGTTAATTAATATATCGACAAAAATATGAGTAACGTTATATCATATCATTTATGCCGAGACTTACATTACATTCACTGAGAAGCCAAACAACACTATTAAAATATATATTAGTGTTTGTTGTGTTATTCAGTGCTTTTTCTGCTTGGCACGACACATCTCATGTCTTAAACACAGCTCAAGAATGTGAGCTGTGTTCTAGCTCTCTTGATTTAGAACATTCTATACCTACTAAAATAAGTCTCTTTGAGTCAGATGTTCATTCTTTTTCTTTAATAAAGTTAAGTAGTTGGCACCTTTATAGCGTATTTATTGGTCATGCCGGCAATAGGGATCCGCCAGTTGTTATTTTTTAATTAACCAGTTAAACGTATTTTATGCTCGTTATTTAATGATAACGAGAGAGTTTTATTGTGTATTTTTAGAGATAACAACATGAAAAATAATTATTCACCTATAGTGCTAGCCTTATTAACAGCAATGAGCAGCACTGCTTTTGCTGCCGACAAAAACATTCAAAAAGATGAAAACGATATTGAGCGAGTGTTAATTACCGCTTCTCCGTTAAAGCGCACCGTGCTTGAATCAAGCACACCGGTAACAATTTTAAGTGGCGAAGCATTAGATCAAAATCAAGCGGCAACGTTAGGTGAAACCCTAAAAAATGTACCCGGTGTACATAGTTCATATTTTGGACCGGTTGCAAGTAGCCCAATTATTCGTGGTTTAGATGGGCCACGAATTAAAGTTGTTCAAAATGGTCTAGGTGCTTCGGATGCATCACGTGTAGGTCCCGACCATCAAGTTTCAACGGAAGCTTCTACTGCGACTCAAATTGAAGTGTTAAGAGGCCCGGCGACGCTTTTATACGGAAGTGGTGCTATTGGCGGCGTAGTAAATGTGGTTGATAATCGTTTGCCTACACAAAGGCAAGATGGCGTAAACGGTGAAGTATTTGCACAATACAATAATGTTGCCGATGCTAGCACTGTTTCAACAGATTTAAATGCTGGCTCGGGTGATTTTGCTTTTCATGTTGATGGCTATACTCGCGAAACCGATGATTATAAAATACCAGTACCTGCAAATATAGATGAGGAAGGCGGCAGCACTACACTTGCTAACTCAGCTATTGATGCCAGCGGTTATAACTTGGGAGCAGGCTGGATAACTGATGATACCAGAGTTGCTTTTGCGTATGGCCATATGGACTCTGAATACGGTTTACCGGGTGAAGAAGGGGTGTTTATAAAGCTAAATCAAGACCGCTACCAAGGAGTCGTTGACTGGAATAACCTAGCTGGTTTTATTAAAGCGGTACATTGGCAAAATGCCTATACAGACTATGAACATTCTGAAATTGAAGGCACTGAAATTGGTACTACTTTTAAAAACGAAAGTATAGAGTCGAGATTATGGGCTGAACATGCACCTGTTTATGGTTGGAAAGGGGTTGTTGGTTTACATTATAACAAAAGTGATTTTGAAGCGATTGGTGAGGAGGCCTTTACCCCACCAACTAAAACAGACAGTGTAGCCGCATTTTTAATGGAAGAGAAAGAGGTAGGCCAACTGTTATGGCAGCTGGGTACACGTATTGAGCAATCGACTCATAATGTAAATAATGACTTTTTTGCTGAGTTAAGTGATTCAAATAATATTTCGTTCGACGATAAAGATTACACTGCGGTATCGGGATCTGCTGGAGTAGTTTGGAGTATTAACGATAAACACTCCTTAGCCTTTAATTATGCATACTCACAACGAGCGCCATCGTCTTCAGAAATATATGCCTATGGTCCTCATATCGGCTCAGGCACTTATGAAGTCGGCGGTGGATTTGAGCTTAATAACGACAGTGGTCAATACAATGTTGTTCAATCAGATGAAAGCATGAAGAAAGAGGCTTCAAATAATATAGATCTTACGTATCGCTATAATGCCGACACATGGAATGCTAATTTTAGTGTGTTTAATAATGATATTAATAATTATATTTTTGAAGACGTTACAGGTTTAGTGATTAGTGATGGGGCCTTTATAACTTCTACTGTGTATGAAGACCAAGTAGCTATGTCAGGTGAGTCAGACGAAGAAACTGATGGTTTACCTGTGGTTTTGTTTGCACAGCAAAACGCACGCTTATACGGCTATGAAGCGCAAGTTGATTGGCATTTAAACGATGACTGGCGCTTAGAAGTATTTACTGATTATACCCGCGCTAAATTAGATTCAGGTGGTAACGTACCAAGAATACCACCAATGAGATTTGGTTCATCGGTTCATTATGAGTATGGCAATTGGCATACCGAAGTTGAAGTTATTCGTAACAGCAAGCAAGATAAAATAGCGGAAAACGAAACGCAAACGTCAGGCTATACAATGCTATCTGTCTCAGCTAATTACTATCTTGATTTAGGCGATGTGGATATGACTATTTATATCAAAGGCGATAATTTAATGGATCAAGAAGGCCGAGTACATTCTTCATACTTAAAAGACGAAGCACCTTTACCTGGACGATCAGTTAGTTTAGGTGTGAGAGCGCGTTTTTAATGTCTACTCATTAAGCATAGGGGAAGCAGTGATATCTGAATATTAGTTTCAAATATTACTGCTCTCTTTAAATTAAAATAAGTGAGGTGTTAATCGTTGTTATTGTTACTTTGAGAAAAACTAGTCTGAAAAATATGATTGCTAGATCGTATTGCTTTGGGTTCTATTCTTTGTGTTATTCGGTTGGTGTAATTTTTGATGAAAATATATCGCCGAAATACTTGCATACCTTCCTTTTACAATTTAATAGTCGTTTAGGTCGTTATGAATTAACTTTTGCTATGTAGCGCTAACACGTTAAAATAAAAACATACTTAAGTTCTGTATTATTTGGTTATGTTAAAAGAAGCATCTCATTTACCGCAAAAAGCCAGTCCGGTGTTAGTCAAGCAAGCGAATATGTTTGCCGATTTACCTACCAAGCTGATTGAAGATTTCCAACAAGAATTTCAGCTTAATGAATGGTATAAGGGCGATTACATTAATTCAGATATTCTAACTAAGCGCTTTTTTGTAGTTATTGACGGACATTTAGAAATAAAGAAGAGTAATCCAGAAACGGGTAGGGAAGCGACGTTAGATATGCTTTATGCAGGGGATTGTTTTGATTTAATGGTGTTATTTGACGAGCAACCGCACGATGTGATTATTTCGCCATTAACCACGGTAAAGCTACTGTCAGTGAAACTCACGACAATGCGACATTGGTTGTGGACTTACCCTGAATTTAATCAACAGTTCATGCCTTATTTAGCGAAGAAAATGCGTGAAAAAGAACAGCAAGCGAGTGATTTGATCCTGCATGATGTGCCTACGCGTTTAAGTCGTATTATTTTAGAGCATATTAATAAAATTAAGTTTTATACGGGAACAAAAGAGACCGAACATCAGCACCATTTAGTGAATGGCTTAAACGATGAAACATTGGCGCGAATGACTGGCTCGGTTAGACAAGTCATCAATAAACAATTACAGCTTTGGAAAAAAGCCGACATTATAGATAAAAAGCGTAACCAGCTAATTATTAAAGACTTAGAGGCATTAGAAAAAGCAGCCTATGACACGCAAACTTTACCAAATGCTCCTTTAGATGACTCGTTTTAGCTAAGTTTTTTAGTAAAGTTAAAAGCCCATTGCGGGTTAATCACTTATTTTTTGTAAAGAAAAGGCACCTCTAATATCACCAATAGAGAACCCCGTAGCTTGATCATGGGGGTATAACTCGTTTATTTTATCAGCAATATTACTGCTTATATTTTCACCATGACAAACTAAGCAACCACCAGCTGTCGGTATTGGCTTCATATAACGATAAATGGTTTTATCATCGCTTTGTACCATTGCTGAATATTCCATTGTTGCCACATTTTCTCCTGCTGCTTTACGTTGTTCAAATTGTGCTAATACGGTAGATTCCCATTTATCTGGTGTGTTATTGGTATTACGTACTTTTAATGATGTTCGGGCGATGGTCCAATTCGACAACGCTGAGTGCTTATTGGCAATAGGTCCTGCTTCGGTATTACAGACTTCTAATGCCTTTATTGGTCCTTCTGCTTTCATGGTAGAAACTAATACCGACTTCAAATCACTACCAAAAGCTTTTACCAATGATCTCGCTTCAAGCGAATCCTTTGAAGATGCTGTTATATTATTAGTCACTTCATTGGCGTTTACTAATAAAGGCAAGGTAACTAAAGTTATGATCGTGCTTGTTAATAGCATTGTTGTAGTGATTAATTTCATTGTAAACCTCTGTTTTTATCAAAAATAATTAAGCAGCATTTGATAATACTGATTGTTACTAGCTAGCTCTTTATGATTACCTTGGGCGATAATGCTTCCTTGTTCCATCACGATAATTTTATCCATTTTTTCTAGCATAAGTGGTTTATGTGTGATCACAAGTAAGCTTTGATTATGTTGGTTAACATGCGCTAAGACATTTTCCATAACTGTTTGTTCGTTAATGCGATCTAAGCCTTTTGTTGGTTCATCTAGAATCAGTACACTCGCAGGGCGAAGCAATAATTGAGCTATTTGTAAGCGTTGCACTTGGCCGCCTGAAAGCCCTATACCGGTAGAGCCTAACCAGGTTTGCAAGCCATCAGGCAATTCATCAATAAAGTCTAATAAATTCACGGATTGACAAGCTTTTCGCATTTCTTCTAAGGTCGCATCGTGCTTAGCTAAGCGTAAATTATCTGCAATACTTGCATCAAAAATATGGCCTTGTTGGCTCATTAACGCGATTTCTTGGCGCAAAGAAGTTGACTCTATTAAACTCAAATCTGTGTCAGCTAATGTTATTTTTCCCTTGCTTGATGGTAGCGCTAAGCCTGTTGGCCAAAACCCCATCAGTAAATTAATCAACGTTGATTTACCTGCGCCACTTGCGCCGATAATAGCGACTTTTTCACCGGTTTTAATCGAAAGATTAATATTAGTTAAACTGGCTGATTTTTGTTCAGGGTAACAAAAGGTTAGGTTGTCAAAATAAATATCGCCTTGTTGGGCTATTTGATCACCATTATTAGCCGGCTTTGGCTTATCAATAATCGCGAATAGTCTTGCTGCACTGGCTAAGCTTTGTGGGAGTAGTTGCAATGCTAACGGCATACTGTTCACTGTTTCAAAGCTTACTAATATTAGTAAAATAGCAGCCACTAACGATTTACTGTCTATTTCACCAGATGTTAAATAGGGTAATAAAATCAATAAGCAGGCCAGAGCTGATAAGTGAATAAGTAAGAAGGTTATCGCGCTTAAACGCGCATTAATACGTATTAAACGATAACGCACACCGTAATATTCTTGAGTAATATGGGCGATAGAGCGCTGAAAACGAGTGCTAACTTGATAGACTAGCAAGGTTTTAATCGCGCTCATGCCATTGACTAACTCTTCGGTTAGATGGCTTTCTAATTGTGATGTTTTACGAGCGTCTTTGAGTGATGCTACATAACTAATCACCGGGAAAATAAAGGCGACAATTAATAATGCTGCTAACATTAACCAAGCAATTTCAGTGGAAAAAGTAGCTAAAGTGTAACAAACAATAGGTACCGATATTAACGCAATGATAATGGGTAATAAAACACGTAAATAAAAATTATCAAGGTTCTCGATATCTTGCTGTAATCTTGCTAATAAATCTCCTGAACGTAAGTCCATTTGATAATAAGGTAATAAAGGCTCAAGTTGTTGATAAAAATAATGACGCAAGCTTGCTAACGCATTAAAGGTTGCTCGGTGAGTTAGCATACGCTCTGCATATCGACCGGCGGTACGAACAATCGCTAAAAACCGTATAATAGCCGCGGGCGTAAAATAATTTACCGTAATACCTGTGGCTCCACCAATAGCCATTAGAGTGATAAACCAGCCTGATACCGCTAATAAGCTAATGTTCGCTAAAATGGTAATTACCGATAATAACGCACCAAGTAACATCAAAGGTAGTTGCGGCTTTAGCAGGTAAAGCAAACGCATGAAGGTTTTCATGTTTGCTTTTTCATCTGCGGCTTGTGAGAAATTAGTCTTCATACATTCCCCTTCAAAAGCACTTGCTGAGCATAATAACCATTATGTGCTAACAGTTCTTGATGTGTACCTGATTCGATGATTTTCCCTTGCTCAAGCACAATAATTTTTTTAGCATCAATTACCGTATGTAAACGATGAGCAATAACAACCACAATATTATTTTTTGCATAGTCATTAATAGAGGAAGTAATAATTTTTTCAGTTTCTTGATCAAGATAACTCGTTGGTTCGTCGAGTATCAGCACCTTAGGTTGATGGTAAAAAACACGGGCTAAGGCTAAGCGTTGTGCTTGTCCGCCTGAGAGTCCAGCACCGGCTTCACCAATTTTACTGTTAATACCTTGCTCAAGGCTTTGTACAAAGCTTGATAAGCCTGATTTTTGCAGTGCATCTTTTACGCGATCTTCTTGATAATCGTCCGACATTGCAATATTAAAGGCTAATGAACCATAGAATACTTGGGCTTGTTGTGAAATCCAGCCACAATGTTGTAACCAGTTATCACGGTTAGCTGAGGTGAGTAACTGCTCATTAATGGTAACTTGTCCTGAATTAGGGGTAATAAAGCCTAATACTAAATCAGTTAAGGTTGATTTACCTGAACCACTTTCACCAATGACGGCATATAAACCTTGAGATGAAAGCTCAATGTTTATATTGCTTAAGGTATTACTACGCTGCGGATAAGCAAATTCGACTTGTGCAAGTTTAATCGTAAAAGGGGCGGTAAAGGTTGTTTGTAGTGATCTTTCTGGCACGGGTTGACTCAATATATCAACCAAGTCTTCCGCTGCGGTTACACCGGCCATTTTTGCATGGTACTGTGTGCCAAGCTGTCTAAAGGGTAAATAAAATTCTGGCGCTAGCAGTAAAACCCATAAGGCAAATACATAATCTACATCACCATAATACAAACGAAAACCTAATACGACGGCAACTAACGCAATTGAGATTGACGCTAAAAACTCTAAGACAAATGATGAAAGAAAGGCAATTTTTAAAACGCCCATCGTTTGATCACCATAATCATCACTAATTTTTTTGACGGCGGCAATTTCTCTTTTTGAGGCATTGAATATTTTTAGCTGGGTTAATCCCTGAATAATATCCAGAAAATGACTACTCATTCGTTGTAGTTTAGCCCAGTGTTTTTGGTTTAACTGTTCTGCTTTGTGACCAATAAGGATCATGAAAAACGGCACCATAGGTGCTGTTAATAATAAAATGAGTCCTGACTGCCAATCGATAGGGAATACCGCAATAAGTATTGCTAGTGGAATGACGGCACAATAGGCGATGGTAGGAAGGTAGCCAGCAAAATAATCTTCTAGTGAATCTATTCCTTGGTGTAATAGATGCGCTAACTTAGCACTACCTTTTGTTTGCGCAAAAGAAGGACCTAATTGAAAAACACGATACAGTAATCGTGAACGAATATTTGCTTTTATATTCATAGCACTGCGGCGACTATAGCATTCGCTAAAATAGCCAAGTACCGCACGACAAAAAATAAGCACTACTAACGCAATAATAACCATGCTAAAACCAGTAAACATGGTGCTATTAGTGGCTAGTTCATTACTTGCATCATTAAATAAATGAGTGCTTTTTTCTGAAAATATAACCCAATCAATCAGGTAAGCTAAAACGGCTGTTTGTAAGATCATTAATAGTCCATTTAATGATCCTAAAGCAATGGCGACACTCAACTTGCCGTGAGCGTGCTTCTTTTGGGCTTTGAGCCATTTATTTACATGCTTTTTTGGTTGCGTTGTTTTTTCGCTCATAATGTCCTTGGCTTACCATGAATCTTGTATGCTTAGCACTATTATATTGGTACTAAGCATATTGTTTCTGGTTAATTATTGATGACTATTTATCACCATTTTGATCATCGGCAACATTATCTACATGTTGTTCCATTTCGTACCACATAACATTAATAATGCCTAAAGATACGGCGAGTAATACACCTAAAATCCAACTGAAATACCACATAACATTTTCCTCTAAATTTATTTAACTTTTTAGTAACTATTTAAGCAACTAAGTATTAATAGGCACTGTGATTGTTTTGCTCAATCTCTTCAATAGTCACGGTACGCCACATCTTTTTATAACACCAAATAGTGTAGCCAAGAATAATAGGAACAAAAACAGCAACTACCGTGAACATTAGCGTTAGCGTAGTTTCACTTGATACGGTATCCCACATTAGTAAGCTGTGATTGGGATGGCTGCTTGAAGGCATAACAAATGGGAACATTGCAATGCCTGCAGTTAATATTACCGAAACAATCGTCACCGAGCTGGCAATAAAAGCAGTAACTTTTACTGTCATTCTGTTGCTTTTATTACTTAAGAAAAGTGCAACGATTAAGGGCATGATTATTCCGGTAAGTGGTACTAGCCATAATACAGGGGTGTTTTGGTAATTATGAAGCCACGCACCAGCGGTTGTGGTTACTTGTTTTAAAGTGGGTTGTGCTTGTCCCATTTTATCAATACTACTTGTTACTACATAACCATCAATACTTTGCCACACCATCACGCCTGCTAGGACGAACGCGAGTGATAACACCACGGCAACAACACGACCAATATTCGCTGAACGCTGTGCAACCTTGGCATCTGTTCGCATCACTAACCAAGTTGAACCATGCATTAATACCATAGCAACACTGACAATACCTGTTAGCAAAGTAAAAGGAGTGAATAAAGCGAAAAATGAGCCCGTATAAGTAACACGCATTAACTCATCGAAACTAAAAGGCACACCTTGTAATAAGTTACCAAAAGCAACACCAAATACTAATGGCGGTACCATAGAGCCAACAAATAATGCTTTATCCCAATTACTACGCCAGTTTTCAGATTCAATTTTACTACGATAATCAAATGCTAGCGGACGTAAAAATAAGCTAAATAGCGTTAGCATCATAGCAAAATAAAAGCCGCTAAACGCTGTAGCATAAACTAAAGGCCATGCTGCAAAAAGTGCTGCGCCTGCGGTAATTAACCATACTTGGTTACCATCCCAATGGGCCCCAACAGTGTTAATAACCACACGGCTCTCGACATCTTTTTTAGCAACAAAGGGTAACAAGCCACCGACGCCCATATCCATGCCATCAGTAATAGCAAAACCGATAAATAGGAAGCCGATTAGCCCCCACCATATTAGTTTTAATGTTTCGTAATCAAACATGTCTTTCCCCTTAAGAACTTTGGCTGCGAAGACCCGGTGCTAACACGGATTCTTTTTCAAAATGATAACGACCTGTATGTAAAGCACTAGGGCCTAATCGAGCAAATTTGATCATTAAATACATTTCAATAATAAATAAAATGGTATAGACAATAATAAAGGCTGCTAGCGAGAAAATTAAGTCGCTTACTGCTAGATTAGACGTTGACATGAAAGTCGGTAAAACTTCACTGATAGACCACGGTTGACGACCAAACTCTGCGACAAACCAACCTGTTTCTATTGCTATCCAAGGTAGAGGTAATGCGAAGAGTAGGGCTTTTAATAACCAACGTTTTTCTTCTATTTGTCGTTTAGCGTTAAAGTAAAAAGCTAAGCCAAATAACAGTAACATCGTAAAACCACAGGCAACCATTATTCTGAACGCCCAAAAAATGGGAGCAACTGAAGGGGTTGAATCTTTAACTGCCATTTGTATTTGTGCTTCAGTGGCATCTACCACATTATCAGTATAACGTTTCAGTAATAAGCCGTAGCCAAGATCATGCTTTGTTTCGTTAAATCTAGCGATATTTTCTGGGGTTTCTTCGCCATTTCTCAGTTTTTCTAAATATTCATAGGCAACCATACCGTTACGGATTCTAGGCTCATGGGCTTTTTGTAAATCACGTAAGCCCATAACTTCACCGTCTAAAGAGCGGGTAGCAATTATGCCTAATGCATACGGGATTTTTACCGCATAATCCGTTTCCATGGTTTCGTCATTAGGTAAACCTACTAGGGTAAACGCTGCAGGAGCTGGTTCGGTATGATATTCGGCTTCAATAGCAGCTAGTTTAACGCGTTGTACTTCGCCAACTTCATAGCCTGACTCATCACCTAAAAGAATTACTGATAGTATTGCGGCAAGACCAAAGCCGGCAGCGACAGAAAAAGAGCGTTTAGCAAAAGCAACATCTCTTCCTTTAAGTAGATAATAACTGCTAATACTTAAAACAAACATTGCGCCTGCTACATAGCCTGCTGCTACAGTATGAATAAATTTAACTTGAGCAACGGGGTTAAAAATTATTTCGCTAAAGCTAACTAATTCCATGCGCATTGTCATATAGTTGAATTCACTACCGACAGGATTTTGCATCCAGCCATTGGCAATTAATATCCATAGAGCTGACATGTTGGTCCCTAATGCCATTAGAAAGGTGCCGATTAAATGCTGGCGCTTGCTTAATCTATCCCAGCCTAAAAAGAACATCCCAACGAACGTGGATTCAAGAAAAAATGCCATTAAACCTTCAATGGCTAATGGAGCACCAAAGACATCACCAACATAATGTGAGTAATAAGACCAATTGGTACCAAACTCAAACTCCATGGTTAGCCCAGTTGCAACACCAATGGCAAAGTTGATGCCAAATAGCTTGCCCCAAAATTTTGTCATGTCACGATAAATTTCGCGGCCAGTCATAACAAAAACGGCTTCCATAATAAATAAGATCCACGTTAACCCTAAGGTTAAAGGGACAAACAAGAAATGAAATAAGGCAGTAACAGCGAACTGCCACCGCGATAGCTCTACTAAGGTTTCATTGATCATATTGATTTCTCTCTTGCGTGATTATTGCACAACACATTATTTAACGTCTCGATGGTGTTTGGTTGTTCTAAATTTATTTATTCAGTTTGCTTTTTAGAAAATAAGGCTTGTTTAACTGATAATATCTTGGTCACACCTGTTCCTAATTTCATTAGCGTATTTAATTGTTCAGGGGTTAGTTTTTGTAATTCAGCAGCCCAATTGGTGATCATTTCTAATAAGTCATGAATGTCTTTCATACGTTGCTGAGCATATATTTCACTATCGGTTTCTGGCGTATCTAGTAGTAAATTTCGTAGTAATGATAGAGTCGGATCTACTTCACGTTTACGTCTTTCTTCAAAAACAATATTCGCCATGTCCATCACACTACCAATAGCATTGTAGTATTCTTTACGATCGCCCGGTACATGAGTAACTTGTACTAATTTCCATGACTGTAGTTCTTTAATACCCATACTGACATTGCCGCGAGAAATATTAAGCGTAGTTGCCAGATCGTTTGCGGTAATTGGTTTGTCAGTAATCACCAATAAGGCATACATTTGCCCAACGGTACGATTGAAGCCCCATTTACTACCCATTTCACCAAAGTGATAAACGAATGACTGGTTTTTCTCTGAAATTTCCATAGACTTAAAAATAAAGTTTCAATAATTTCTGAAAGTTTAAAACGTTTTGAACGTTTGATCCAGATCAAATTAAAAATATTCATCATCATTTTATCCCACATACTGAAATTAACTTTAAAAGTACTTGAATTTTAGAGTAAAAATGCTATTTCTTAGCTTAAGTTACTCTGATCAAAAGTGCTTGTTATTAGCGATGAATATTTAACATTAATTACTTATAGCAGTATCATGCTTGTATATTCAGTAATATGAATAGCAATATAAGTGCCAAAGAATAACGTTAAAATAAACACTTTTAAAACAGTGTATTAAGCTGTAAATATCGTTTTTTATAATAATCTGCTTTTAATTGAGTCATAAATGACATTAAATGGCGAGAGTTTGTGACAATTTTGGCTTAAGGGGGCGAAGTGGTACACCAAACAATTCAAGCAATTATCGAGTCTGTTGAAAAACCAGCTATTTACATTACCAATGATTACTCAATAGAGGCCGTCAACCAAGCTTATCGTGATACCTATAAAACAGAAGTATTGCTGGGAAAGAGTAAATGCTATGAAGTCTCGCACAATGCAACTAAACCTTGTGATCAGCAAGGTGAAACGTGTCCTTTATCATCTTGTAAAATAACCGATAAAAATAGCTCAGCGTTACATATTCATCGAACCGAGTTAGGCGATGTTTATTGTAGTATTTTGATGAAACCCGTTAAAAATAATGACGGAATAACCATTGGCTTTTTAGAAATATTAGAAAAAATTGATTTTGCTAGCAGTGTCAGTAGTGATCGAAAGCTAATAGGTAAAAGTCAGCCTTTTCAAAATTTGCTTAAAATGATCACGCGCAGCGCCAGCAGTAATATTAGTGTGTTGCTACAAGGCGACACCGGTACAGGGAAAGAGCTTGTCGCGTTATCAATACATCAGGCGAGTAAACGAAAAAATGAAGCGTTTATAGAGGTTGAATGTACTGGCTTAAGTGAATCGTTATTTGAATCTGAGTTGTTTGGCCATGAAAAAGGGGCTTTTACCGGTGCCAATACGAGTAAAAAAGGTTTGGTTTGCTTAGCAAATAATGGCACTTTATTTTTAGATGAAATAGGTGACGTCCCGCTTAACTTACAGGTGAAGTTACTACGTTTAATTGAAACAGGTTATTATCGACGTGTAGGGGGTATTGATAAGAAAAAGGCTAACTTTAGACTGATTTGCGCTAGCCACAAAAATATAGAAAAAATGGTGGTAGAAGGCACTTTTCGTGAAGACTTATATTATCGAATTGCAGGGTTTCCTATTCGTTTACCAACGTTAAAAGAAAGGCAGTCAGACATTTCGTTATTAGCCGAACATTTATTATCAAAAAGTGAGTTTTCATCAAAAATGTTTTCACCAGAAGCATTAACTAAACTGTCAAATTATCACTATCCGGGTAATATCAGAGAGCTTAAAAATATTGTACAGCGAAGTGCTTTATTAAGTGATGACGAATTCATTAATATAGAACACTTGCCTCAGCATATTACTAATGCAACTAAGGTGGAAGATCACCCTGCTAATTTACTATCCAATGAGAAAAAATATCTTATTGAGCTATTAAACAAATATGGTAATCAACCAAAAATAATTGCTGATAATTTAGAAGTAAGCGTTAGAACTCTTTATCGAAAATTACAAAAACATCAGTTGAATATCAGAGAATATACTTTACCTAAGTGAGCCAACGCATGCATCGTTTAAGTAATTTATGTTGCTGGAATAGAGAATTGCTGCTCTTTTACACATTTTCCTTGAGCATCATAACTCCTGTCATAAACAGAAATATTTCCTTGATTGTCTTGGGTGATTATATTGGTAGTACGAGTGCCATACTCTGGCGATACAATAAAAATTGAACTAAGGCGTTGCTCCCAATCTAATGGAACCCCCGTTTTAGGTAATTTCTCTATTTCGGCTTGTTGATTGTTTTTCATCAGGGTGAATAAGTTATTGATATTCAAAAGTTGACTAGCAGACTCCTGTATTGCCGTAGCAAGCTGTTCTTGTCCTAAAGCCATTTTAGGCCAAATATCGTCTAAGTCGCCATTACATAAACTATGAAAGCCAGTCGTTAATGTTTGCTGTTTTTTTGATGTGCTATTAAAGTAGGTGAGGTTGTCGAGTTTTCCAAACACTAGGTTAAAGCCATTATACTGATGTGCTGTATTCACTAGTTGTTTATTTATTTCTTGATCTTGCTTAGCTAATGCTTGTGTTACCAAATCACCACGTGATTGTTTATTTTTATCAAATAACTGTGGCTCGCGAAAATTAGTAAGCGCACTAAATCGACCTTGTTTATTTAACCCTAGCCAAGTGCCGCCTGCTTGTAAGTCTTTACCAGCTAAAATACTTGCTTGTTGCTTTGTTTCTGGCCACCAATGCATCATTTGGGTTGGTCTTTGATGAACTTCATCTCGGTTAGCACAAATAATCACTGGGTATTTAGGGTGTTCTTTAATGGCAAAAAATAAAATACACATATTAAGGTTGTTTTTAATTTGAAATTATAACTTATGATAACTCTTTCTTTATACCGAGTGTTAGCTCAGGTAGTATTCAATATAAAGAAATTCTCATATTGTACTCTGTGTATTACAGTGTACATACTTCAATTTATATATTGAAACGCAACTAGGTCATGAACATGTTCGAAATTCCCCCGATAAATTTAAAAGATAAAGTTTCAGCACAAGAATGGCAAACGCGTGTTGATTTAGCTGCCTGCTACCGATTGATGGTAATGCACGGTTGGGATGATTTAATCCACACTCACATTTCGGCACGTATTCCAGATAGTGAACATATTTTAATTAATGCTTTTGGTTTAGCTTTTGAAGAAGTAACCGCATCTAATTTAGTCAAAATTGATATTAACGGTAATATTGTTGATAAAGATTGCCCATTTGACATCAACCCTGCCGGTTTTACTATTCATAGTGCTGCTCATGAAGCGCGGCACGATGATATGTGTGTTATGCATGTGCATACTAATGAAACTATTGCGGTAGCGAGCTTGGAAGAAGGTTTATTACCTTTAAGTCAATATTCGATGTTTGCGCTTGCGTCACTCAGTTATCATGGTTATGAAGGCTTAGCGGTTAATCATGAAGAGAAGTTAAGGATTCAAGAGGACTTAGGTGATAAAAACTTTATGTTACTGCGTAATCATGGTGCACTGACCATGGGCAAAACCATTGGTGATGCGTTTATGCATATGTATGACTTAACGCGAGCATGCCAAATACAGTTACAAGTAATGGCAACAGATATGAAACCTATTTATGCGCCGCAAAGTATTATTGATGGCATTAAAGCACAAGCTAATATTGTACATACAGGAAAAACCGGTGGTGAAACTGCTTGGCCAGCAATGTTACGTCGAGTGTATCGCAAATATCCAGATTTTGCTGATTAACGTCAATTCCGTGCTTTTTCGTTCAAATTGAATCATACAGCTTAACGCTGGTAGTTAGTGGTTTAGTCGTTAGTTTTAAGATAAAGATAAAGATAAATAAACTTATTAAAAGAGATAAAAATGAAAATTACTCATATTGAAGTATTTGATATTCATTGCCCCAAACGTCCTGCGTGGAATCCTGTTTTTGTACGTATTCATACTGATGAAGGGATAAGTGGCGTTGGTGAAGCTGGTTTGGCTTATGATTGGGGGCACAGCGCAGCAGCAGCAATGCTGAAAGAAATTTCGGAAGCGGTGTTAATTGGTTTTAATCCTTTTAATACTGAATTGTTATGGTCACGTATGCTCAGAGAAAGTTTTTGGGGCTTAGGTGGCGGACCTGTATTGTATTCAGCGATGAGTGCAATAGATACTGCTTTGTGGGATATAAAAGCTAAGGCATTAGGCGTCCCGGTTTATCAGTTATTGGGTGGTAAAGTAAATGACAAGTTACGTACCTATGCTAGCCAATTACAATTTGATTGGGATAGCGATATTAAAAAACTTATTGAGCCTGAAGAATATGCACAAGCTGCTTTAAAAGCGGTTAGTGAAGGTTATGATGCGGTTAAAGTTGACCCGATTGTGTATAACAAAGATGGTAGTTCTTCATTTGACAGAACCAAGCTTTTTACTCGACCACAAATGCGCCTTTTTGGCGATCGATTACGTGCTATTCGTGACGCAGTTGGACCAGATGTTGATATAATTTTTGAATCTCATTCACTTATGGGGGCTGCTTCTGCCATTCAAATGGGCGCTATTGTCGAAGAAGTTGATTGTATGATGTACGAAGAGCCGGTAAATTACTTAAATTCTGCTGTTCATAAAAAAGTTTCTGATAATGTGAATGTACCTATTGCTGGTGGAGAGCGTTTGTATCATCGCTGGGATGTGCGTCCTTATTTTGAAGATCAAAGTATTGATGTTTTACAACCTGATGTTGGCTTGTGTGGCGGCTTCACTGAAGCTAAAAAAGTGTGCGATTATGCAGATGTTTATGATATTCGTATTCAAGCCCATGTATGTGGTGGCCCAGTAGCAACGGCAGCATCATTGCATTTAGAAACTGCGATTCCTAATTTCTTAATTCATGAACATCATACTTATGCAATTAAAGATTGGAACCGTGAATTATGCTTACAAGATCCTCAGCCAGTCGATGGCTTCTTTCAAGTAACTGAAGTGCCGGGAATTGGCATTGAACTGAATGATGAAATAGTGAAACGTTCACCACATGTTACTATTAAATAATTGCTAAATTATTAACAACTTATAGCATACCAACGAAGCGCATTGTCATAACACAATGCGCTTTTTTCTTGCGCTGATAATGCTTGAATAAAGTCACTCTCGATAACCGAATACCAATAATTTTGATAGCTGTTATGACTGAACAAACATAGCGGAAAATTACTAGCCATCAGCATTCTATTTTGGCCAAAAATATCGAAAATTATTGTTAAGCTTTGAGTAAGCCAAGCTTGATTATAATTTCTGTCACTCATCTCCCAGCCGGAACATTTTATTGCAACATGAGGATAGCTCGATAGTTTAAGCAAGTTACTTTGCCAATATTGCCATTCAACACTTTGTATGTCGGTTGGGGGAAAGCCTGCATGGTTAATAATAAAGGAAATATTAGCATTATCATTAATCACATCACATAACGAACTTACTGAGGTTGAATTAATTAATGATAATTGTGCTTCAAAAATCAGTGTTTTATTTTGCTGTTTAGCAGCATTATTAAGTTGGCTGAAGTTTGTTAATACTTGCTTGTTTGTTAGTAATGGCAGCGTATCATCATCTAATATATGACGAACCCCAACAAAAGATTGTAGGGCGGTTAGTTTTGTTAAACAGTCATTAAATCCTTGGTTAGTTAGTGTTAAATCAATCGCAGCTATCGCTCGAAAAGGTTGTTTGCAATTTTGCTCTAAAGTGATTAATTCTCGCCAAGGTTGGGAGTTATCAAACCCTGCTTCAATATGAATAAAGCCAGCTAACGTAAACGTAGGCTCAAGGGCCAAATCACTTTCTTCAAAGGTTTGATTAATAGCAGACTTATCAGGCCAAAAAGGCGGATGATCCGGTTTTAACCAATGATAATCACCTTGTGCTAAGTCGAATAAATGCAGATGTGGGTCAATAATTTTCATGTTTTCTGCTCTAAGCTATTGTGCTGTGTAACCACCATCAATAACCTGTAAACTTCCTGTAATAAACTTAGCTTTATCTGAAGCTAAAAAGAATACTAATTCAGCCACTTCGTCAGGTTGTCCTAAGCGGTTTAGTGGTTGTAAGCTTGCTTCTTCGCGATGAACGTCTGCTTTATCTGCTCCAGATTTCTGGCAATAATTGTCAATAGCTTGATGATATAACGGTGTTTCAATGGTACCAGGGCAGACAGCATTCGCTCGAATATTAAACTGAGCGTAATCTAATGCGGTTGTTTTTGCCATGGAAGCAAGCGCACTTTTACTTAAGTTATAAGCAAAAGAATTGTGCTTAGCAATGAGAGCTTGATCAGAAGACATTAATATAATCGCGCCATTGTTATTACTTTTCATATTAGGTAACACCGCTTTTATTGCCGCAAATGCACCTTTCACATTGATGCCGATTACCTTATCAAAATCAGCTTCGCTAGTATTTTCAATGTTCGCAGAAAAGTGAATACCTGCGTTCGACACTAGTACGTCAATAGTATGCAGTTGGCTTATTTGGCTAATAATACTAGTGATTTGTTCAATATTAGTAACATCACATAAACAAAACTCGCCTAATGTTGAAGGTGTTAAATCTAGATTGAAAACTAGATAATCATGCTTTAAAAATAACTTAACTATGCTTAAACCTATACCTGAACTGCCGCCAGTTATAATACAAACCTTTTTCATTAATCTTCACTTTGTTGTTAATCACGCTTTGAAATTAAATCATACCGTTATCGTTAAGTGACTTCCATTTTCTTCTAACTATTATTTCGTTTCTTCTGCCTGCTATTTCGTTATAATGGCAGTAATTAAGTCAGTTGAGAATTTGTTATGAAAGCATGTGGTGTAGAAATAAAAAGCAATGAAGCAATCATTTGTATTATGTCCAAAGAAAATAGCTTGTATGATATTCCTCATACACGCGTACAAAAATTAGCCTTAGATAATGCGGGTGATGCGGAAGAAGTAAAGAAATTCCAATTTACGTTTGCTAAGTTAATGGAAGATTATCAAGTAACCGATGTAATTATTCGAGGACGCGCGTTAAAAGGTAAGTTTGCTGGCGGACCTATTGGTTTCAAAGTAGAAGCGGCAATCCAATTAATACAAGATCTTAATGTGCAAATTTTAGCCGGTAGCTTTATTAAAAAAGAACTGTCAAAAAGCCAAATAGATATCGACTTTCGTGATACAGGTTTAAAACAATATCAAGAGCAGGCTTTTGAAACTGTATTTGCTTTCTTAGAAGGCCATTAAATAGTTTTATCATTATTAGTATGATAACTTTTGTAAAATATAAATAAAAAATTTGCGTCTTTGTAGGATGGAAGAGAATCTCGATTTTTTGTCTAGAATATTATATTAGTTCTTTGATCGAGCCTCGAACCTAACTTACATCAAGTGATTTAAAATTAAATGATGAATTCTGAATCAACTACGTAGCTATTATAAAATAATAAAAACCACTTAACTTTAGGTGTTAGCTTTAGGAATTGTTATGAAGGAACCAATGCGTCAACTTTATAAAGTAATATTACTAACCACTGTTATTATGCTTCAAGCTTGTGGCAGCTCAGAAGATAAAACTGTTTTTTCTATTTCTGCTGATGTAAGTGAAGTGAGTTTTAGTAATGAGTTTTTACAAGAGTCAACAGAGAGCATTGCAATAAATGTAAGTTTTGTTGGTGACGGTGTTTTAGTCGGCTTTTCTCCTGAAGCCATTTCTGCGCCGTGGTTAGAATATCGAACTGAAAACGTTACCGAGAATTCAGCCACTGTTTTTATTGATGTTATTAATGCTCAATTCTTACTTACTGATACCTATAACACTACATTACGATTAGCGACAAGTAATGAAGACTCGAGTAAGTTTGCTTTTCATGATATTGATATTTCGTTACTAATTTGGAATTTAGCGGTAGATACTGAAAAAGTTAGCTATAGCGGTACTTTTGGTGATGAAACTATTCCTGCACAAAGTATTTCTATCTTAACTGAAGAGAAAGAATGGACAGCAAGTACCGATGTTGACTGGTTGTCATTAGATATTACCTCTGGCATTGGTGAAACAGAAATAGTCGTCACTCCTGATATCAGTGAATTTACTGAGCCAGGTTTACAACAAGGTAATATTATATTAACGGATATAGATTCAGGTGAAATAAAGCTAGTGCCAGTAGAAGTGGCGTTAGATAATGTTTATTTACTTGCCGATCAAACTGCAGTGGCCTTAAGTGCAACCAATAGTATTTCAACATTAGAAAAAACGGTATCAGTTAGTAATAATGCTGATTTAGATATTAGCTGGACAGCGACAACTGACGCGAATTGGCTGACGTTAACAAAAGACAATAATGAGCAATTAACAATAACGGCTGATGCAAGCCTTGCATCAGCGAATAATAATTCATCGGCTCAAGTGACTATTTCTGCTGACTCCGGTATAGCAGCGATCAGTGAAACGATTACTATCAATTTTTATAACAGTAGCCAAGATGTAAGTAATAACGTTATTACGCCGTTGGCTATCAATAGTAGTGAAATCGTAACTTCCCCATTAAAGCCTGTTTTTTATCTTGGTGTAGGAAATGAGCTACTTACTTACCATCAATATACTGGTGAGCTTGAATCCAGTGTAGAAATATCTCCAGAAGGCACTATCCTCGAGCAATTAATCATACATCCCAATGGTGATTATTTGTTGGTAAAAGCCACTGAAATAGTGACACAAGAAGATGAAACTAGCACGGAAGTGGTTCATCGCTATAGTGTTTCACTTGACGATTACAGCATTACTGAAATTATTGACACAGACATCATTAGTGAACCAATCGCTATTGTTCGTTTGTCAGGGCGTTATTTTGTCATAACACAAGCATTTGAGTTTGCGGATGAAAATCTTAATGTACTGTTTTGGGATGCTCCCAATGCGTTTCTTGTCAGTAAAGTAGCTGTCGCGTCTCAAGCTAATACACTGTTTGCTTTAGATAATAGTACGGCAAGCTTTAAACGCTATATTCCACAAGTAAATGACTTTGGTGATGATAAAGTCTCAGTTTCGTTAACGCATGAGTATCATCCAGAATTATTAGCTGATGACCAGGTTATTTTCGATTTTATGGTGACGAGTGATGAAGCGAATATTTATGCGCTTAGTCAAAGTAGCGAATGGATCAGTTTTGATGGTGATAACTTTGTCGATAATGGTTTATTAGAAGCCAGCGAAAGTGTTGTGACACTATCGTTAGTTAAAAATAGTAATGATCAGCCAAATTATTACAGATTTAATAGTGCTAATGAACTTGGCTTCTACTTAGATGTTTATGATAACCACCAAACAATTTCATCGACCACCTATACTCAAGGAAGTCAGCCAGCAAACCTTAGGTTATCAGGAGATGATCAACGTTTAATTATTTATGTTGATTCGTCAAGTGATGGTGAGCTTGATTCTCAAATAGAGCTAGTCACTATTCCCTAATAGTATTCTTTTACTATTCTAATTATGAAAGGAGCATTTTGCTCCTTTTTTGTTTCTTAAGCGTAGGCTAATAACCAGTACGTATAAAAAACAGTCAATATGGACGAAAATCTTCTTTCAAAAAAGTGAAGAACATGATTTAATCAAACAACTGTTTGAGGTCAGACCACTAACCATTTGTGTCAGCTATTATAAATTGACAAAAATAAATATTGGAGAAGCACTATGCCAGAATATAAAGCACCGATTAGAGACATGAAGTTTGTCATGCAAGAACTACTTGATTGCGACAGTCATTATCAAAAATTAGGTTATGAAGATGCTAGCCTTGATATGGTTGATGCTATTATGAGTGAAGCTGCTAAATTCACCGAGCAAGTTATTGCACCTATTAATAAAACTGGTGATGAGCAAGGTTGTACCTGGAATGATGGCGTAGTAACCACTCCTGATGGTTTTAAAGAAGCTTATCAGCAGTACGTTGAAGGTGGTTGGCCAACATTAGCACAAAACGTTGATTTTGGTGGACAAGGTTTACCTCATTCATTGAATACTGCGTTAAATGAATTTTTTTCTGCTGCTAACCATAGCTTTGCTATGTACCCCGGCTTAAGTCATGGTGCTTTAGCAACAATTGAAGAGCATGGAAGCGAAGTTCAAAAAAATACTTTTATGCCTAAATTGGTTGAAGGTACTTGGACAGGCACTATGTGTTTAACTGAACCTCATTGTGGTACAGACTTAGGTATGTTGCGTACAAAAGCAGAGCTCAATGATGATGGTAGCTATGCGATAACCGGAACAAAAATCTTTATTTCAGCGGGGGAGCATGATTTATCTGACAATATTGTTCATATAGTTATCGCCAGAATTCCAGGCTCTCCAGAAGGAAGTCGTGGTATCTCATTGTTTATAGTGCCTAAATTCAATGTAACTGACACTGGTGAAGTCAGCGATAGAAATGCGGTAACTTGTGGTTCAATTGAACACAAAATGGGTATCAATGCGAACGCTACGTGTGTGATCAATTTTGATGGCGCAAAAGGCTATTTAATTGGTGAAATTAACCGTGGTTTAAATTGCATGTTTACTTTTATGAATGCTGCACGTTTAGGTGTTGCTAGTGAAGGGGTTGCAGCAGCAGATGCGTCTTTCCAAGGGGCATTAGCTTACGCTCAAGATAGATTACAAATGCGTTCTTTATCAGGTGTGAAAAATCCAAACGGACCGGCCGATCCTATTATTGTACATCCTGATGTTCGTCGTATGCTACTAACACAAAAATCTATTGCTGAAGGTGGCCGAGCATTAATTGGTTATTTAGCGCAATTAGTTGATATTGGTCATGCAAGTAAAGATGAAGCTGAAAAAGCAATAGCCGAAAGTAAATTAGCGCTATTAACACCTATTGCTAAAGCCTTCTTAACTGAGCTAGGCTTAGAATGTACAAGTCATGGCGTACAAGTATTTGGTGGTCATGGCTTTATTAAAGAGTGGGGCATGGAACAGTTAATGCGTGATACTAAAATTAGCTGCTTATATGAAGGTACTACCGGTATTCAAGCACTTGATTTATTAGCACGTAAGATTTTAGGCTCGAAAGGTGAGATATTGAAGCCGTTTGGCGCTGAAGTTACCGCATTCTGTGTTGCTAATGCCGGCGATGAAGCGATGCAAGAATTCATTCAACCTATTATGACCTTTGGTGGTGATTGGCAGAAAATGACTGAAACCTTAGGTTTGAAAGCAATGCAGAACCCTGATGAAATTGGTGCTGCATCGGTAGATTACTTGATGTATTCAGGTTATTTAACCTTGGCTTATTTCTGGGCGAAAATGGCGAAAGTAGCACAAGAGAAATTAGCGGCTAGTGATGACGATAAAGCTTTTTATCAAGCTAAAATCAAAACAGCACGTTTCTATTTTCAACGAATTTTACCAAGAGCAAACGGCCATGCAGCTTGTGTAGCTAATGGTGCTGAATCAATGATGGCATTAGATAGCGAAGAATTTATTTTCTAAGTATATCTGCAGTGTTATCTAAAAAAGGGAAGCTATATGCTTCCCTTTTTTGTATTAATATAGCCACTATACGACTAATATTTATCTATTATACCAATCTCACTAGCTATGTGATCATTTCTACTTGCTACAATCACCAACTACATCGTTATTTATTTAATAATTAACACAACGAGTTATTGAAATAAATGCCTCGTATTTGTCAATTTTTTCTACGTATAAAATTGTTCACCTAATTAATGAAACTGGTATTATTTTGTGATGATTCAAGTGCAGAGTGAAATTGCCAATTACGAATCTTATCTTTGATTAATTCGATAATCCCTATTGGCATATGAATGCTCCAGCGACTATCCTTAGGGCCGGCTTCTAATAAATAAATTTGATATTTACCACAAACGGATAATTTGTCAGCTAACACGCATCCTGCCGAGCCAGCACCAATAATAATAAAATCAAAATTATTCATAAAGCTTTCCTCTACAAACTAGGTCAGACCGCCATGAGCTAAATTATTGATGATTTCAAGATTAATGATCAAGGGAATTTTAGTAAAAAGTATTACGATTTTTTGTTTTATTTTTTGAAATAATAAGTATGCTGTGATCAAAATAAATAACAAAGATCATGAATAACAATGAAACTTCCTCAAATCGGTCCTGCATTTTTAGTCACCGCTGCCTTTATTGGCCCAGGCACAGTTATTACCGCTTCTATTGCGGGTGCTGATTATGGCTTCGCTTTATTATGGGCATTGCTATTTTCAGTCCTTGCGACGTTAATTTTACAAGAAATGACCGCTCGTTTGGGTATCGTTACCCAAAAAGGTTTAGGTGAGAATATCCGTCAAGCGTGTACAAATCCTTTATTAAGAGGCTTGGCTATTGCCTTGGTTTTGTCTGCTATTGTGGTGGGTAACAGTGCTTATCAAAGTGGTAATATTTCTGGTGCTAGCTTAGGGCTGGTAGGGATTTTTGAAGACATGGGTGTAAAATTTAGTTCTGCTCAAACAGTGTTTTCAATTCTCATTGGTGCTATTGCCTTTTTCTTATTAATTTCAGGTAGCTATAAACTTATTGAAACAGCACTTATTTTGTTAGTGTCAATAATGAGTTTAGCGTTCATTATCACCTTTTTGTTAACAAAACCCGATGTGATGGTGTTATTGTCAGGTTTATTTAAACCAATTATACCTGATGGTGCTACATTAACTGTGATTGCGTTAATTGGTTCAACTATTGTGCCCTACAATTTATTCTTACATGCTTCAAGTGTGAGTAAAAAATGGCAGTCCATTGCTGACTTACCGCAAGCGAGAAAAGATTTGTATATCTCACTTCCGCTTGGTGGCTTAATTTCTATGGCTATTCTATCTACAGCCGCCACTGCTTTTTTTGGTTCGCAGGTCTCAATCACGTCAGCAGCCGATATAGCACCGGCATTAAAGCCCTTGTTTGGTGATATGGCGAGTATTTTTATTGGTATTGGACTGTTTGCTTCTGGAATTTCGTCAGCAGTTACCGCGCCATTAGCGGCAGCCTTTGCCTTGAGCGGGATTTTAAATTCGAGTAAGGATTTACACTCTAATAGCTTTAAAGCTATTTGGATAGTGGTACTATTTTTAGGAGTACTAGGCTCTAGCTTAGGTTATAAGCCAATTGCCGTAATTTGGTTTGCACAAATAGCCAATGGTATTTTACTTCCTATAGTGACAATTTTTTTATTATGGATAATGAATACTAAGGTGCTCGGCGAGCATAAAAACAATATTTGGCAAAATACCCTTGGGGCAATCGTTGTTCTTGTTTCATTACTATTAAGTGGTCGAAGCTTAATGTCAGCGTTTGGTTTTTTATAAAAATTTAGAGCAGTAATTTGTCGGTTCTTTATTTAAGATCAACAGCTAATTAGTTATAAATGTTATGCTATTAACATATGAAAACTCAGTGAAGAGCTCACCTTGCTAGGCTTTAAAAAAAGACCATCGTTCTTGCTAGTACTACTATTGGTTATAGCTAGCTATAACCAATATACCTTTGCCAAAGTAACGCCTGTAACGGTAAATGACGATTTACAAAAAGTGCTTAATGCCAGTCAAGATGGTGATGTTATTACCTTGTCGGCTGGGAAATACCTAGGTAACTTTATTATTGCTAAACAAATTACCTTGCGTGGCGAAAACGGAACCGTCATTGACGCTCAAGGCCACGGACATGGGCTTGTACTAAAAAATTCTTATATCACCATTGATAGCCTAAATATTATTAATTGGGGGGCTGATCTTGATAAAGAAAATTCAGGTATTTACGTTAATAACCAAAGAATCAATGAAAGAGCTGTGGGCTTAGTTATTAAAAATAATAGTTTGTCAGGAGATGGCTTTGGGATTTGGCTCAATCATGCGACTAAGGCAACGATAGTTAATAATAAAGTGAATGGTAATTTATCATTACCTTCCGCTAAAAGAGGTAATGGCATACAAGCGACTAATATAACTCATAGTCATATTGTTAATAATGACGTCTCTGAAGTACGTGATGGCATTTATGTTATCGCGAGTCAGCATAATCTAATAGAAAAAAACACTGTGCATAACCTACGTTATGGTATTCATTACATGAATTCTAACGATAATGTCGTGAAGGATAATACTGCTTACAACACTCGGGCAGGTTATGCTTTAATGAGCTCTAGTCGTTTAACGGTTACAGGTAATAAAGTCACCAGCAGTGAAGATTACGGGTTTTTATTAAATTTCTTGGATGAATCTATTCTTAGTGATAATTACATCAAAAATGTATGGACTAAGCCTGAAAATGTAATGGCAGGGCGCGCCGGTAAAGGTTTTTTTGTTTATAACTCAAGTGCTAACGTATTAGAGAATAATACTGTTGATACCACCGAAATAGGCATTCATTTAACGGCAGGTTCAGAAAACATGCAAGTTTATGGCAACAATTTTATTAATAATCCAACACCTGTGAAGTATGTATCGAATACCGAACAAGAATGGAGTAAAGACGGTCGTGGTAATTACTGGAGTAGCTATCTTGGCTGGGATATAGATAAAGACGGCATCGGTGATACTATTTTTGAGCCTAATGACGGTATTGATCAATTAGTATGGCAATACCCAGAAATGAAAATGATAATGGATAGCCCTGCTATCGTAATTTTACGTTGGGTACAAAAACAATTTCCAGTCTTAAAGTCACCGGGAGTCACCGATAGTTACCCATTAATGAAGCCTTATTTTTATCAAGAAAAACCGAGTGATAATTCATTATCCGTTAATCAGTTAACGCCAAGGACTGTTCAATAATGACAAGCATAGGAAAGGTAATATGAGCTCCCCGCTAGTTTCATTAGTTGAAGCAGGAAAGTCTTATGGCCAACTTAACGCATTAAACGCGATAAATATGTCGTTGAATGAAGGCGAAGTGCTTGGCTTGTTTGGTCATAATGGTGCTGGTAAAACGACTATGATGAAGCTTATTCTTGGTGTTATTTCACCAAGCTATGGCAAAGTAGAAGTGATGGGAATGGCACCTGATTTAAAAGAAGCTTGGCATTGTCGAAATAAGGTAGGATATTTACCTGAAAATGTTAGTTTTTATGAGCAGTTAACAGGGCTAGAAGTACTGACTTATTTTGTTAAGTTAAAAAGCCCTACCAACAAAGATAGTAGAAAGCAGGCAATAGATTTATTAGAGCAAGTAGGCATTACTGAAGCAATACACCGTCAGGTAAAAACATACTCAAAGGGCATGCGTCAAAGGCTTGGATTAGCGCAAGCATTTATCAATAGACCAAAGCTTTTGCTGTTAGATGAACCAACGGTTGGCCTTGATCCCGTCGCTACTCAAGACTTCTATAAAACAGTGGACCAACTTAAGTCGACTGGCAGCAGTGTTATCTTATGTTCTCATGTACTGCCAGGTGTAGAACAGCATATTGACCGAGCAATGATTTTATCTTCTGGAAAGCTACTCGCTCTAGGAACATTGCAAGCATTACGTAAGCAAGCTGAGCTACCTGTTATTATTAAGTCGTCGGGAATAAATCACGCTATTGCTCAAAACAGTCATTTAACACAGTACGTAAGTGATGTTTACTCTAATACACTGAAAGTACCAGCGCATGAAAAAATAAAGGTATTAAAGCAGTTAATTAACATGGAAGGACTTAAGGATATTGAAATAGAATCAGCAAATTTAGAACAAGTATATCAGCACTTTATTTCAGTGCATGAGCTCACATTAAAGGCAAAAGATAATGGAGCACCGAGTTAATGCATCAAATATTTACGGTGGCCAATAAGGAGTTTCATGATGGCCTCAGAAACCGTTGGTTGGTTGCTATAACGCTAATTTTTGCGCTATTGTCTACTGGCTTAACTTACTTTGGCGCTGCAGCATCGGGTGCCGTTGGGGTTGCTTCGTTATCAACCACGCTTGCTAGTTTAGCAAGCCTGAGCGCCTTGCTTATCCCGTTAATTGCCTTGTTATTAAGTTATGACAGCTTCGTTGGCGAGCAAGAAAGCGGTACTCTACTTTTATTACTCACTTATCCGTTAAGTAAAAGCCAATTATTACTTGGTAAGTTTATTGGCCAAGGTGGAATTATAACCCTCGCTATCCTCGTGGGTTTTGGTGTTCCAGCTATGATTTTATATGGGCAACTGGGTGATTTAAATATATTGAATACCTTTGGCTTATTTATTATCAGCGCTACTTTATTAGGCCTAAGTTTTACCGCTATTTCTTATGTTATCAGTCTTTCTGTGGCAGAAAAGTCAAAAGCTGTCGGCTTTTCCTTGATGACTTGGTTCTTATTTTCTCTCGCTTTTGACCTTGTTTTGCTTGCTTTATTAGTGGGAGTTGAAGAAGCGATAACACCACAAGGTTTAATACAATTATTGATGTTAAACCCAACGGATATTTTTCGTCTTGTGAATTTTATCGGCCTAGATAATCGTAATGTTAGTGGTGTGCTATCTATTGCTACTAATGCCAGTTTATCTTACACATCATTATTTTTAGCGTTAATTGCTTGGGTTATTATTCCTTTAGCATTAGCTATATTTATTTTTAAGAAAAAGACACTTTAACTAGGGTTGTTAATAATCCTTATTTACTGAGAATATTGACCATGAAACAGTACAAACTATTGGCGTTAATTACAGCGCTCACACTAACTACTCCTTTGGTGATGTCTTGCTCTGATAATTCAGACCAACAAAAAGTTATACACCAAGCAGTCGCGATGGAATCAAGTGATGAATGCCATTTATGTGGCATGCTTATTACACGATTTGACGGCCCTAAAGGTGAAGTTTTTCGTAAAGAGCAAGACGATAAAGTTTTTAAATTCTGCTCTACGCAAGATATGTTTAGCTATTATTTAGATCCAGAAAACACCCGTAATGTTGCTCAGATGTTAGTACATGACATGAGTAAAATGCCATGGGGCAGTGACAGTATTAATGATAAATATTTTATTGATGCCAAAACTGCATGGTATGTAGCTGGTTCAGACAAAATGGGGGCAATGGGGAAAACCTTAGCTAGCTTTAGCCAGAAAGCTGATGCGGAAGCTTTTGCCAAAGAGTTTGGTGGGCAAGTAAATAGTTTTGAAGATATTAACCTGAATACGTTAATGTAATATCAATTATTATATTAGAATCCCCGTATTTATGTTTTATTAAATAAATCACTGCTTTATAGTTATTGAAGAACTTGCTAGGCTAAGGCAAGTTCTTTTATGTATAGCTCTCGAATAGTATGTTCAAAACACTCATTATCATCACTCTTTTAACTTTTCTTATTGCTTGTTCAAGTATGAAAGAAGCGGGGGTGGTTTATCATGATGGTTTTGATTTTTCGTCAGTGAAAAGTTATAGCCTTTATGATCGAAACTCTACTTTCACTGAAGCACAGGGTTTATTAGACACTCGTCGTAACGCTATTGAAATTGCTATTGAACGTTCTATGGCGGAACAAAATTTTAATTATGCTGAGCTTGATGAAACTGATTTAATTGTTACTTATCATGTTGTTAGTGGTAGTCGTAAAGATTACGCTAAATATAATGAAGTCGTACGTTTTTGTACTTTCTGTTTACAGGCAACAACGTGGAAAACAGATCAACAATATTCAGCCATTCGTCGAGGAAGTTTAATTGTAGATTTGGTAGACCCTAAGCAAGGGCGCTCTGTATGGCGCAGTGTGTATAGTTTAGATTTAGAAGATAGAGAAAATAGCGCAGAGACTAATGATAGAATAAAACAAGCTATTTCAGCTATGCTGGCAAAATATCCGCGCTAGCTTAATTGTTTGTCGATACTCTTCTCTTTAAGGGATTAGGTTTAATATATTTTTCAAAAAACTATTCAATTTGCTATTCCCTGTTTATAATATCGACATTGATTTACACCTCCCACTAATGCCTAAAAAGCAGAGTAAAACTATGAATTTCCCCAATGATGAAACAGGTCAACTACTAGCAGAAATGCAAGAAGCAGGCATTAATCTTGAAATGACTCACGATGTTGTTTTTTTTCATTTATTTGAGCAAGAAGCCCAAGCACATGCAATGGCTGATTATATTAAAGAAAATATGAGCGGTGTAATCGTTAATGTTCATCCTGATGAAACACCTAATGTTTGGGATGTTGATTGTACAATACAGTTAGTACCAAGTTATGAAGCAATAGTTAAGCAAGAAAGTGAATTTGAAGCACTAGCAACTAAGTTTTCAGGTTATAACGATGGCTGGGGTGTTGAAGCGTAAGCTACCAATATTAAGGAGGAAACCTGAACCCTGTTTCCTCTGTTCTTCTAAGTTACTCTATTGCTAGAGAGTTTACTGGCCTTCCTTTTTTATATCTTCTTTCTCGGCAGGCTCTTTTTCTATAATATCAAATGCAGGTAGAGATACACGCCAATAAATAGCAGCCAACCTCACTAACAACGCACCTAAAATAGCCACTACAATAGCTTCATCTTCGGGCCAACCTTGTAAGTGAAATATAACAAATAAACCACCACCTAGCATGGCGGCTAAAGCATATATCTCTTTACTTAATATCATTGGAATAACATTACATAAAATATCACGAATCATACCGCCAGCGACACCCGTAATAGTCCCCAATACTATAGCGACAGATAAAGGCGCACCTAATGCAATTGACTTTTGTGTCCCTAATACAGCAAAGAGTGCTAAGCCAAAAGCATCAGCAATCAGTAAAAAACGTTTAGGGATACGCTTAGGTTGTCGAATTAATACAATGGTAAGTAGCGCAGTGGCCAAAACTACAAAAAGGTAATGAGTTTCAACGACCCAAAATATAGGGGTTTGTAAAATAGTATCTCGAATGGTGCCACCACCAACCGCAGTAACGAAAGCCAGCACAATGACACCAAAAGGGTCTAATTTATATCGGCCTGCCATTAATGCGCCAGAAAGCGCAAATACAACAATGCCAAATATATTTAAGTAGTAGAGTAGTTCAGTCATGAGAGGGGGGATTACTTTAATAGAGCTTATTGTAATAATTATATTTTTATTTCACACTGACGACAGGTAACTTAGCTTCAAGCCAGCCATTCATATCACCAGTTAAATGTTGTAGATTCGAAAAACCATTTTTAGCTAAAACATCGATAGCAATAGCGGTACGACGACCAGAGCGACAATAAATGACAATATTACTGTTCTTATGTTGTGCTAATTGTGCTAGGTTTTCTTCAATAGTGTCATGGCTAATATTAATGGCACCAGCAACATGGCCAGCGTTATATTCCGCTTTAGTACGTACATCTAATAAGACAATACTATTTTGAGGGGAATTAAGCGCTGCTAACAAACTTTGCTGAGAAATTTGTGGTGCTTCACTTGCCAATACTGCCGTAGTGAAAAGGCTAAGTGTTAATGCTAATATTTTTATCACTCTAAACATAGTTTTTCCCTTAGTCGTAATTAATCTGTTTATTAATTATCTCTAATCTACTTGATTCTATGGCATTAGTCACCTGGAATTAGTTATGCTCACCTAGCTAATCATGACCCCTCAGTCAGAATAGTTACTTATCATCCTGAACAACAACTTCATGGGATTCAGTATTACGTGTCCTGCGGCATGACTGGGTTAGTGACCTACGGAACTATGAGGCTGACGGTCTAAGTAATGACAAGCGAGCTTATATATTTGATGCAATATATTCAATAGCAATAGCGACAAAGATCATTAAAAATAGACTGACAAAAATCATGTTATTAATCTTTTTACTCGCATAAATAATATCAGCAATTTGTGGTTGTCTGGCTCTATCATTAAAGCTAATTTTGCGTAATTTTTCAGGGGAGTTTTTTTTATCATCATACATGGCAACACCCCCCAGTTTTATTGATAAATTTAGTGATAATAATAGCAAAGCAACATTGTTATTTAATTGAAAAAAATGCTTTCGACTTAAATTCCAAAAAAGAATACAGTTATTTCCTATACTCGAAAGTAGTAATAATGATGAGAATATTCTTACCGGTAACCACATGGTAAGATTTGCAAGGTGTTTACTGTAAATACCAAAGTGCTTGTGTATTATTAGTTTAGTGTTCCAGCAATAATGCATTTCCAGTAGCAGTCGATAACAAAGCGCCATTAATGGACCTAGCGTCATAAATATAAAAGCTACGGCATATCCTTGTTGTAAGCTGCGTAATAACTGCATTTCGATACACGCTTTACTTAAGCCTAAGCTGGATAAAGGCTCTGTCTCTCTTAACACCCAAGGCTTTAATGTTTGTTTTGCGAGATAGTTTTGTTTCGCCGTTAACGCTTGTGCGATGTCCTTACTTGCTTTGGTTATTTCAAATGAACCTATAGCAATATACAGCAGTAGCACTTGCCATAGAAAATCAACTTCAACGAAAGATTCGAACAGCCACAAAATGATAATAATAGGTGGTAAGGTAACTACTATTGCAATTAAGCCTGCTATCGTTTGTTGATTAGGAGAGTTTGTTGGGTTATTGACTTTATCGCTCAGTTTTTGGCAATAAAATTGAAAAAATCGTAGAGGCTCATGATGAGAAAAATGACTAATGATCGCTTTACTTAATATTACGGCTAATAATATTAGTAGTTGATAGCTAAAAGAAGACAGTTCAGTTAAGTTAGTCATTTTTCATTCACTTATGTTTTTTTAGATAGAATATTTATAAACTTAACGCTTGTCCTTTAAGCGCATTCAACATATTTATTACTAGAGTTGAAGAATTAACTGAAGCAGTTTCTAAATATTCATCAAAAGAGGTTGGAGACTCTTTTCCGGCAATATCAGATAGCGAACGGATGATCACAAACGGCGTTTTAAATTGATGACAAGTCTGGGCGATAGCCGCACCTTCCATTTCAACAGCAGCCATTGTAGGAAAGTTAGCACGAGCTTTAGCGATATCATCGTCTTTCGTCATAAACGTATCACCCGTGGTAATTAACCCAACCATAGCTTGAATATTATCAAGTTGAGCAATACCTTTTTTAGCGGCTTCTACCAAAGTAGCATCAGGAATATAAGCGGCAGGATTTGCTGGCAATTGTCCTATCTCATAACCGAAAGCAGTAACATCAACATCGTGATAGCGTACTTCTGAACTTACAACAATATCACCGACTTTAAGCTTGGCGTCAAAGCCTCCGGCAGAGCCAGTATTCACTACATAATCAGGTTGAAATTTATCAATAAGTATGGCGGTGGCTAAAGCTGCTGCTACTTTACCAATACCTGATTGGACAATAACAACGTCATTGTTATTTAGTTGCCCGCAATAAAATGTATAACCTGCATGGGTGCTCGTTTCACAGTTCACTAGTTTTTCTTTTAAAATAGCTACTTCTGGCTCCATTGCGCCGATAATACCTGCTTTCATGTTTTTCTCTTTAGCTTATTAATTTATCAAGGATTATAACTTGGCTTGAAGAAAAAAGTTAGTTTATATTCATTTAGCGAAGTAGGGGATTAATAGGGAGTAAAAACGCCGTGGGGTATGATTATGTGATAAGCATAAACTTATTTTTACTGTCAACGAGTAAACTGAAAATAAAAAAACCAGTAATATGTTAATTTACTGGTTTTAGGTTTTCTGTTGGCTGGATTTTTATTTCAATTTATTAATGCGGCAGTGCTGCTACATTTTGCTCTGTTAGTCGACCATTAGTATGAGGTGATAATTCTGCTCGTGCCGCCGTAGGGCTTAATGCGCCTGAACTTTTACGCGCTTTTAGCATAGGAGCTGGTATATTGACGCCTTTAACTTTAGGTAATGGTGATTTGTTACCAAGTAAACGAGAGTTAATACATGCACGAATTTCATCTAATGTATAATTAGCTTTCACCTTAATTCTTAAATGTGGAATGGAAGCTGCTTCAAGTGCGCCACTAACAAACCAGTCTTTTTTAACTTTGTAACCACGACCTTGTGTATCTACTAAATCTACTGCACCCAATAGTTTCATAGAAGAGCGTTCACAAATAATAAAGTCTAAATATTTTCCTTCAGCATTGGCGGCAGCTTTTTGACTAGCTCTCTCAGAGACACCATTACGTATGGTTATTATGTCAGATAGCTTTACACGATTAAGTATACGGTATTTGGGACCCATTGCTTGTTCTAGTAAGTTTTGAAAGTTTTTTTCTGCGGCAGTAAAAACTGACGGTTTACTATCAAAGGGAAAGGGGAAGCTGTTGTCATTTAATCGACTTGCTAATACCGCAACGATGACAATAAGGCTAATTAAAGCAAATAAAATAAGTTCCATAAACATCTCCGGCAATTCAAATTCTTGACGCTTTACTTGTTTTAATAAATAAAGCGCATACTTAATGCTAATTAAGCAGAATTTGTGCCAGAAATATAAAGGTTAAACTTTAAAGTTTTTAGTGTGATTTAGAGGGTGACTAATTGGGGTATTTTTCTTCTAATGCTGCATATAATTGTTGTTGAAAGTCACTTGCTGTAGCATCAAGCGTATTGACTAAATTTGCTAATACTTCATTGTCTTCTTCACCGTGCCAAATCTTAATATAGCTACCTTCTTTATAGCCATGATCTTGACGGAAGAAATTTAGCGTGTTTTTACCTACGTATTGACGGAATAACTCATCTAGGTCCATATTCATTAATGACATACAGTCAGCTAATGCTTTGGCGTCAAATGATTTTTCAGTTACAGCTGCAGATGCTAAATTTTCTAAAGCTATTTTGAAGTCATTCTCGCCAGTACCTTGGTGTAATTCTTTAGCCAGTTTTGCCGAAATTTTTTCAACGCTAGCGCCGCTCATTAAGCGTAAGCTTAAACCAAAGTGAAAAATATCAACTAATTCAAGCTGAACTTGAGCAATGTCAATTTCTTGATGTTTCCACCACTTCCAGCCATGGTGATCTAGCATTTCAGCACATTCAACCCAAATAGCGCGATACCATTCGTAACCATTGCTACGCCATGTTTCGCTTACTCGTGAATTCATAGCATCTTGCATTGTTAACATTTGATTGATTTGCTTTTGCGCAATCGACAAAGCAGTAGATAATTGTTCGCTCATTTTCTTCTCTGATAATTAAAGGATCATAGCTATTTTGCCGTAGCTAATAAATAGTAGCAATAGTATTGATAGATTTATCTTGTTTAATAACAGCTTCATTAATTAAGTGAACAATTTTATACTTTAATAACAATGTGTTGAAAAATTTAACTTTGTTCTCTTATGCTTAATGTAAAAAAACACGGCAATGAATAGCAGTATATTTTTATGATTGGCTAAACAGTTTTTTTCTAACCATCGCACGATAATCTTTTGGTGTTAATGATAAATTTTGTTTAAATAAGCGAGTTAAATGCCCTTGATCTTGATAACCAACATGGTAAGAAACCTCTTGTATAGATAGGTTACTCGATGCAAGTAAATCTTTAGCGGCTTCTATTCTTAGCTGTTGCCAATATTCTGTTGCACGCATCCCTGTTGCTGCTTTGAAGCGGCGAGTAAATGAACGCTGGCTTAAACCAAATTGCTCAGCTAGCTCGGCTAAACTCAGTTCACTACTTAAATTAGTACGCAACCAAAACTGTATTTGTGCAATTAATTCATCGGCATGTCGATCAACAGCGCCCTCTAAATATCGTTGCTCTTCATAAGGTTTTCTAATTTCATGGGAAAAGTTGCTTTCAACATTTTGTGCTGCAGCTCTACCATACGTTTGGCGAATAATGTGAACTATAATATCAGCTAATGCGTTTAAACTTGCGGCACAATAAATACGCTCAGATTGGGTAATAAAAAAATCAGGTTTAATGAAAACCTTTGGATAATCTCGCTTGAATTGTTCCACGTAATGCCAGTGTGTTGTGGCACTATGATCATCAAGCAAGCCCGATTCAGCCAAAAAACAAACCCCTGTACCTACACCTAGTAATGTTGAACCTTGTTGCCAGCAATGTTTAAGCCAAGCAATGAGCTTTTCATGTTTTCTTAATATTGGTCTAGGGTTACGCCATAAACTTGGTATGAGAATTATATCGGGTACGTAATCTTTATCGTTAGGTAAATCAGTTAGCGCAATATCAGGTAATAACTGAATACCTGCACGCGAGGTAACCGTTTTGTTTTCTTGACTAACGAGTTGTGTTGTAAGCTTTGTTGTTGATTTATCATATCGACGAGCAAATGCTTCCCCTGCCAGTAGCATTTCAAGAGGTAAAGTCAGACCTGTTGCTAGTACATGTTGATAAATCACTAAACTTACTTTTAACTCGCCTGATTTTTCATCACCACTACTTTCAATAGACATGCCAATATCCAAATATTATTTTGGCCATTATGGCATATTTTGTGGCCTTTTAAACACATTAATATTTTACTCTTCGCTATAAAATAACGCCATAAGATTGGTTACTTCTCGTTACTCTATTATCGTATCAAAGGTTATTTACATGACATCATTACCCGTAGTTATTGGCATGGGTGGTATTAATGCCGCTGGCCGTACATCTTTTCATCAAGGTTTTCGCCGTATTGTTATTGATAAAATTAATGCGCAGGCGCGTGAAGAAACGTTTGTGGGATTAGCTAGCTTAATGAAGTTAGTGTCGATGAAGGATGGTCAATTAGTCGATCAAGCCGGAAATATTATTGCTGTAAATGAAATAGAGGCTAAATTTGGACAACAAATTCTTGATGGAACATTAATTAGAAAAATTGAAAAGAATCATTTTGATGTTGATGCAACGCATTGGCATCAAAAAATGCACGTACAGCCTACGGATAAAAACATATCTTTTGAGTTGCGTGCCAAAGAATTACCTCAGCCATTACCACATACCTGGTTAGTAACGGACATAGGTGAAGGTAAAGTAAGTGTTGAGATTCCTGAAGAATTAGTTATTACTCATGATGCATATCGCGATAACCCTATTAAAGCAGCAGGGCAAATGCCGACAGGTTTTGATCCCGGCGTACTTTATAACAGCCGTTACCAACCGCGAGGATTACAAGCAACTATTTTTGCTGCTACTGATGCGATTCGTTCAACAGGCATTGAATGGGATGCTATTTTGAATAAAATTAGCCCTGATCAAGTAGGAACCTATTCGGCTTCTGTTGTTGGGCAAATGCAGCAAGAAGGTTTAGGTGGTTTATTAAAAAGTCGCTTGTCAGGCTCAAGAGTTAGCACTAAACAGTTGGCGTTAGGACTAAATACTATGTCAACTGACTTTATTAATGCTTATGTTACAGGCAATGTTGGCACCACTTTTTCTTCATCAGGTGCTTGCGCTACTTTCCTTTATAATTTACGAACAGCAGTACAGGATATACAAGCAGGTAGAGTACGTGTTGCTGTTGTTGGTAGCGCGGAAGCACCTATTACACCTGAAGTTATAGAAGGCTTTGGCAATATGAGCGCTTTGGCTAATGAACAAGGTTTAAAGAAATTAGATCAAAGCGAGACAGTCGATCATCGCCGTACTAGTCGCCCATTTGGTAATAATTGTGGTTTTACTATTGGTGAAGCAGCACAGTTTGTTGTGCTGATGGATGATGAGCTTGCGCTTGAAATGGGGGCTAAAGTATTAGCTTCAGTTGCAGATGTTTTTGTTAATGCTGATGGTTATAAAAAGTCGATCACAGCACCGGGTCCTGGTAACTATATTACTATGGCAAAATCAGTTGCATTAGCGCAACATATTCTTGGTAAAGAGTCATTGCAAGAACGTAGTTTTATTTTGGCACATGGCTCAAGTACACCACAAAACCGCATTACAGAATCATTGATTTATGATCGTATTGCGACAAGTTTTGATATTAATAATTGGCCTGTAGCCGCTCCTAAGGCTTTTGTTGGCCATACTATCGGGCCTGCAAGTGGTGATCAAATGGCGATGGCATTAGGTATTTTTAGTGACAATATTATGCCTGGTATTACTACAATTGATAAAGTCGCTGACGATGTTCATAGTGATCGTTTAAACATTGCTGTTGAGCATTGGGATTGTGGTGAGATGGATACTGCTTTTATTAATTCAAAAGGCTTTGGCGGTAATAATGCTACCGCAGTAGTCTTGTCACCGAAAGTTACCATAGCAATGATGAAAAAACGTTATGGCGAGAAAGCTATGGACGAATACGAACAGAAGCTAGTGCTTGTTGAACAAGCTCAAAATGAATATCGTCAACGTGCCAACAAAGGTGAGTTTGATGTTATTTATAAATTTGGCGAAGGTTTAGTTGATGAAAACGAAATTGAAATTAGTGATAGCAGTTTAAATTTTAAAGAATTTAAAAATGAAATTTCTTTACCTGCAGAAAACCCATTTGCTGATATGATGTAATACAGCATAGATAACCTGAAGTCGGTTTAAGATATTTTTAACTGACAAATAAAGAGCAGCTACGGCTGCTTTTTTTGTTTAAATAATTTGGTACATCTTACCAAGGTAAAATAATGAAAAAATCAATAAAGGCAGCACTGTTATCAGCACTCATTTACCCGGGAGCAGGACATTTTTTTCTTAAAAAATCACGAGTAGGGGTTATTTTTGCAGGTGCTTTCTCTATACCTTTATATTTTGTTATTAGTGAAATTTTCGCTAAAGCAGAGAAAATTGTCGACCAAATTACCCGTGGAGAAATAGCTTTAGACCCAGCGGCTATCTCAGTATCGTTATCTAATTCAATGTCTGGTGTTGAAGGGCAAGCATTAGATATGAATATCTATGTGTTAATTATTGTTTGGGGAATTGCGATAATCGACTCATATCGATTAGGTATTACAAAAAAATAATGTTATTAAGCTGAACTAAATTAAATACATAGAGTCTATATAACACTTAATGTAGAACGGTATTATAGTATTTGTTATTAGATGGATTGGTAATAAAAGGAAGCATTGTAAAGCAAGGGGCAATGAAAGGCTCTAGTGTTACAGGAGTGCTATTGAAAAAACATTCTCTTGTTATTTTTTTATCGTTGCTGGTGCACATAGTACTGCTGTTGTTATTGCTTTTTATCACTGAATCAAAACAAGCGAAACAAGTTAATATCACTCATAAAGCGATTAAAAGCTACCTATATAAAATGCCCGCTAAAGTAGCGATTAATAAACCTACTTTAGTTAAAGAAATACCTGACGATATCAAAACAGTTGACTCGGATAAATTAGCCAAAACCGAAAAAAAACAAAACCAACAACAAAGCCCTATAACAGAAACCACTACTGATAAGCCAATAACACAGAAAGTTAATCCAGCAACAAACATGTCACTAATAAATGACTCAAGTAAAATAGAGCCTTTAGTTAAGCCGCCAATATCCTCAAAATTAACGCCGGAAAAAAAAGCGTCTGCTCAATCTTCTTTTTCAAGTTATCAACAACTTAAAGATTTACGAACGTCACTTAATAACAAAATACTTCAGCAAAGCTTTTCTGACTTACAACAATTTCGATCGCCTTCAATAATGCATGGTGAGCAAATACCGGTTCCTCATTCGGATAAGCAATTAAGTGAAGAAGAAATACGACAAAAAAGTACAGCACGAATGTCGAATGATATTTCAATCACTAAGAATGCTAATGGCACTTGTACAATAACAAGAGAACAATTTCTTGGTAGCCCAGTAGAAGCATCCACCTCAGGATTTTTTTGTGGCGAAAGCAAATTTGATAAAAGTTTCCGTGAACATATGAAAAAAGTACAAGATAAAATAATGCCTAGCAGGTAACTTTAATAAATAACTGTACACAAATACAGTAGATGAGTTATATTTAATAAATAATTTGATTACATCTACCTTATATTTGAAATTATATATTGCTGAAAAGCCTAGTTTAGGACGAGCTATTGCCGCAGCACTTCCTAAACCTCATAAAAATCATAAGACCCATATAGAAGTTGCTAACGGCGATGTTGTTAGTTGGTGCGTAGGACATATTTTAGAACAAGCAGATCCTCAAGATTACGATGATCGATTTAAAAAGTGGTCTATGGAAACATTGCCTATGCTCCCTCAGCAATGGCAATTAAAGCCTATTGCTCGCACGCGTGATCAATTAGCCGCATTACGTAAGCTTGTTAAGCAAGCCGATGATATTATTCACGCGGGTGATCCTGATCGTGAAGGACAGCTATTAGTTGATGAAGTTATTGATTTTTTTAAGGTATCTAAAGCTAAAAAATTAAGAGTTAAACGACTATTAATTAGTGATTTGAATTTACCTGCCGTTAAACGCTCGCTTAACGCCCTTAAAGACAATCAAGACTTCATGCCATTATCAATTTCAGCATTAGCACGTTCACGAGCTGATTGGCTGTATGGTCTTAATTTAACCCGAGCATATACATTGCAAGGGCAAAAGCAGGGTTATAATAGTGTTTTGTCAGTAGGGCGAGTACAAACGCCTGTGTTAGGATTAGTTGTTCGACGTGAACAAGCAATCGCGGAGTTTGTTTCTAAACCTTATTACCAAGTTCTCGCGCATATAGCACTAAGTGCCTTACAAGATAACAATGATTGTTTTACTGTTAAATGGCAACCGAGTGAAGCATGTCAGCAATATTGTGATGAAGAAGGGCGGGTGCTAGTTAAAGGGTTAGCTGAAAATGTTGTTACAAGAATTAATAATCAACCCGCTATTGTAGAAGACATTAAGACAGAACAAAAACAACAAAACCAACCTTTACCCTTTAACTTATCTAGCTTACAAATTTCTGCTGCTAAGCAGTTTTCAATGAACGCAAAGTTAGTGTTAGATGTTTGTCAGACGCTGTATGAAAAACATAAACTGATTACTTATCCACGTTCCGATTGTCGTTATCTTCCTACAGAGCAGTTAAAACAAGCGCCAGCCATTATCAGTATGTTAGCGGATTCTAATTTACCTTGTAATGTTCAAGCACAAAATTCAGATAAAACGATTAAGAGTAATGCGTGGAATGATAAAAAAATCACTGCGCATCATGCCATTATTCCAACAGAAAAATCACCTAATAATATTAATTTGAATTCGTTTGAAAAAAATATTTATTTATTAATTACGCGACAATATTTGGCGCAGTTTTATCCCGTTTATCGATACCAGCAAACTAAATTAGCGGTAAAAATTGCGGGTGGGTTATTCACAACTAGTGCTAAGGTTGAACAGCAACAAGGGTGGAAGGTACTATTTCCTCGGCAAGATAAATCGTCTGAGCCCAAAGATACATTTCTGCCGGCATTAACAAAAGGGCAGGTGTTGCATTGTAAGCGAGGGGAATTAATTGAAAAGCAAACCTCTCCACCAGAGTCTTTTACCGATGCAACCTTGCTAGGCGCGATGACAGGTATTGCTCGTTTTGTTAGTGATGTGAATATTAAAAAAGTATTAAGAGATACCGACGGCTTAGGCACAGATGCTACTCGTGCTGGGATTATTGATTTACTTTTTAAGCGTGATTTTTTACAGCGACAAGGGAAGAAAATTATTGCGACTGATGTGGGCAAAGCACTTGTTAATGCGCTGCCTATTAAAGCAACCTTGCCAGATATGACAGCACAATGGGAGTCAACATTAACGGCTATTTCAGAGAGAAATGCCAGCTATGTCAGTTTTATGGAGCCATTAATTAATACTATTACTGAGATGATTTCAGAGGCGAGCCAACAACCTTTTTCAAATTTACCTAAAGTGGCCTTTAAGCCAAAAAGAAAAGCTGGCGCTAAGCGAAAATTTACTAGAAAACCCGCAATGAAAAAAGTAGGGTGAGACTGTTATACCCGTTTCATTAATTAAATGAACAATTTTATACGTAGAAAAAATTGCTTAATACAAGGTATTTGTTTAATAACTAGTTGTGCTAATTATTAAATAAATAACGATGTCGTTGGTGATTTTAGCAAGTAGAAATGATCACATAACTAGTGAGATTGGTATTAAATATCATTGTTAGGTAACAAGTCGAACAAGAGGTATAAACCGCCTACGTATCTTATGTTAATGTGTAGGCGGTTATACTAATAAGTTTAAGCTTTTAGCTGATTACCTATAGGTAATTGTCTAATGCGTTTACCACATGCGGCAAAAATAGCATTGCATAAAGCTGGAGCGTAAACTGGCGTGGCTGGTTCACCAACACCTGCAGGAGGCGCATCACTAGGAATAATTTCTACCTCTATTTCTAGCGGACAATCATTCATACGTGGCACACGGTAGTCATGAAAATTACTTTGCTGTACACGACCTTTATCGAAAGTAATGCCTTCGCTGATCGCTGCTGTAATCCCATAAATAGAGCCACCTTGCACTTGATTTTTCACGGTGTCGGTATTCACTACCGTGCCAGCGTCAATGCTTGCCCATGATTTAATTATTTTCAAATCACCTTTGTCTGAAACTTCTACTTCAACCACAGTGGCTACATAGGTTAAGAAACTTCTATGCGCTGCTATCCCTAAACCTCGGCCTTTAGGAAGCTTTCTACCCCATTTACTCATTTCAGCGACTTTTTCAATAACATGACGTAATCTACCAATATCTAACGGGTAAACAGCTTTATCACCGCCGTAGTTATCGTATTCAGCATTTTGCTCAGTTACATCAACAATACGATCGGGGCCAATTGTTTCTAGCAAATAGTCTTTTTGATCACGTCCTGCTTTATGTGCGGCTTCCGCAATAAATGACTGAATAGCAAAGGCATGAAATATATTCGATACTGAACGCATCCAACCAATTCTTGCTTTAGCTGGCGCTTCACCATTTTCTAATTTCATATTAGGCGTATTAATAGGGTTATCAGTAAACCCTAAACGTAACTCTGCGCTTAGTGGACTAGTCGCACCTTCCATAAAGGTAGAGGCTAAAGGCGAAAAAGCAGTGCGGTGTAAATAGGCTTCTATCGCACCATTTTTATCTAGTGACGCTTCAATGTGTTGCGCTGAAACTGCATGGTAGAAACCATGTTGTATATCGTCTTCACGCGTCCATTGAACACGAATAGCCTTACCTGTTTTCATCGAAAGGTAAGCGGCTTCTGCTGAAAAATCAGGTTTAGACTTACGTCCAAATCCACCACCTAGCATAGTAACATGGACATTAATTTGCTCTTGTGGCTGGCCTACCATAGCCGCTACTGTTGCCATATCAGCTTGCGGGTTTTGTGTTGCAGCCCAAACGTCGACATGGTCTTTGTAATACATTGCGGTTGCACAAGGCGGCTCCATTGGTGCTTGTGCCAAATGCGGTGCATAGTAATCAGCTACTAGCTTATCACTGTCTTTGACTAGAATACTTGTTGCATCTCCTAGCTCTCGTACTGACGACTGTGACGAAGCCACTGTAGTTAGCAGGCTCTCTTTGAATGCTGCTGAGTTATAGTCACCATTTTTACCGTCTTCCCATGTTACTGTTAATGCTTCGCGTCCTTTCATGGCAGCCCAAGTATTATTGGCAATAATGGCAATACCACCTTTAGGCTGAAACATAGGTGCCCCTTGCGGTGCAGGGATTTCTACTATATCTACAACTCCTTCTATTGCTTTGGCAGCTTTTGCGTCAAAACTTTTAACTTTGCCACCAACAACAGGAGGTCGAACAATCATTGCGATCAGCGCTTTAGGCTCTAGTACATCAGCCGCAAATATTGCTTTTCCGGTTACAATATCTTTTAAATCAATATGTTCCATCGCGGTATTAATGTAACGCCACTCACTACGCTTTTTAAGCGGAATTTTAGCTGTTTCTGGTGGTGTAATATTTAATGCGTCGTTTACTAACTCAGCATAAGTTAATGTTTTCCCAGATGTATGGGTAACAATGTGCTGTTCTGCTGAACATGCGTCTAAAGAGACACCCCAACGCGTAGCCGCGGCTTGTCGCATAAGATGGCGAACACTTGCACCCATTTCACGTAAACGTTGCATATTGTAGCGGATACTGCGTGAACCATCAGTGTTTTGATCACCGTATTTAGGGTCGCCTTTACCCTGAATTACCACCACTTTGTCCCAAGCTGCTTCCATTTCATCAGCAACAATTTGTGCGATTGCAGTACGGATTTGCTGACCCATTTCAGAGCGGTGACAAGTGATTTCAACGATGCCATCAGGACGTAAGGCAATAAATAAATTAGCTGCTTTTGCTGATTCAGATGGTTTAGCAAGTACCCCAGCCATTACTCTAGGGGCTGCTCCTGTAAAACACGTACCAAGTACTAAAGCACCTACTGCGGCACTCGATTTTAAAAAGCGACGACGGGTTAAATCAAAATATTGGCTCATGATTCTTCTCCTGCTTTCTCAGGAACATAATAGGCAACACCGGCCATTGACTTGGATGCAGATTTAATTGCTTTATGTATGCGAGGGTAAGTACCACATCGACAAATATTGCCTGACATGCTCTGTACAATCTCATCATCACTAGGTGAAGGGTTGCTAGCCAGTAAACTAGCCGCTTGCATCATTTGACCGCATTGGCAGAAGCCACATTGCGGCACTTTGTGTTCTATCCAAGCTTGTTGTACAGGATGCTCACCGTTTTCACTTAAACCTTCAATGGTGGTTATTTTTCCACCTGAAACTGCAGAAATAGGTAATGTACATGAGCGCTGTGCCTCACCGTTAATATGAACAGTACACGCACCACATTGGGCCATACCACAGCCAAACTTAGGGCCTGTTAATTGTAACTCATCTCGTAAATACCAGAGTACGGGCGTAGTAGGGTCGCCTGAAAACTTACGAGTTTCACCGTTGACGGTAAACGTAATCATGATTTGCTCTCCATTGTCGTAAGTAAACGATTATACTCCGCTTTGCTTACATTGCTTGATTGATTGTAACTATTGAAGTTTCTAACCGTATAGTACTAAACCTAATATTTAGTGTACTAGCGAATAACCTCTTAAACTTTGTAAGACTTTGTAAGGAATGTTAAATGAGGTTGAGTAAACTAAAGATACGCGTACTTTATCTTTCAGTCAAACTAGGCTTGATTGTTATGTGATAGTGATAAGGTCATCATGAAAGCAACGCTGTAAAATTTACAGGGGCAACGCTAGTATCTTAGTTGTTATAAAACCGATACTGTTGATTTTCTTAATGAGGTATTATTCATTTATTTTACTTTGCTTGGAATAAGAATAATGACAATTAACGATATCGCTAAGAAGAATTATGAATGGGTTGAAGAAATGGGTTGGCATAATAAAACCGTCTTAGAAGCTTTAGCGCTTGTAGCATCGGAAGTTGGCGAAGCAATTAATGAATGTAGAAATGAAAAACCAACAGCAGCTTTTGGAGAAGAGTTAGCCGATATTATTCTTAGAGTGCTCGACATTGCTCATTGGCAAGGAATTGATATTGAAGCAGAAATTAATAATAAAATGCTTATTAATGAACAGCGAGGTACAAGAGGAAGACAGAAATAAAGTGAGCAATACTACTAACAACCATTAATATTTAGGTTAATTATTGTTAGTAGCATCAGTATATTTACAGCTTATTTAGCTTTAATCGTTTTGAATTAAACCTTTAAGCTCTTTTTTTACAAAGTTAGGCAAAGCAAATGCGGCAGTGTGTAATTGGTGGTTGTAATAATCAAACGCTAAACCGCTATCAATAACTCTTTGTGCATCAAAATCATTAATTGGGTGGTGATTTTTGGTGGCAAAGGTGAAGCTCCATAAACCGCCAGGGTAAGTTAAATTACTAAAACTGTATAAAAAGCATTGATCAAAAACGTTATTTAATACTTTTAATAATGACTGTTGAATATCCATGGCATACCAAGAAGACTCTCCCTGTGAAACCACAATACCGTCATCGGTTAAGCAGTTAAAAACGTCTTGATAAAACGCTTCACCAAATAGTGGTTGAGCAGGCCCGATAGGATCTGTGCTATCGACAATGATCACATCAAATTTTTCTGTTGTCTCTTTTACAAATTGTACGCCATCACCAATAATTAAATTAATTTTTGGGTTATCAAGCGCGCTAGCTGTTTGTGGAATATGTTCCTTACAAGCCTCAACAACCATAGCGTCAATTTCCACCATAGTACATTTTTCCACACTGTTATGGCGTATTACTTCGCGTGCAGTACCACCGTCACCACCACCAATCACTAAAACATTCTTAGGATTAGGATGAACAAACAAAGGTAAGTGAGAAATCATATCGTGATAAGCAAATTCATCGCGCTCAGTTACCATGATTAAGCCATCGTTAAGTAGCATTTTTCCATGACCTTTAGTTTCAACAATATCCACTGTTTGAAAGTCACTTTTACCAGAAAATAATACGTTTTCTATTTTAAAACGTAAGCCTAAAAAGTCTGAAAATTTTTCTTCTACCCATAAATCAGAGTGCATGGTTTTCTCCCGTGAGATCGAGCTCTAGTGGTGATGAATATTGTGTTTCGGGTGTAATAAAGCTAGCAAAACAAACGAGGTAACCATTGTCTAGGGTTTTACTCACTAATGAATTACTGATGTATGGGCTGCTAATTTTAGCTGCTACTTTCTTTTCAAATTGAGGATCATTAAAACCAAGTAAATCAAAAGAAGAAGGGCTAAGGATTTCAAGGATTTTTGATGCTATATTCAATAAGTCCATATTTGATTCAAAGCTCACATAGCTACTACCTGCCTGTGGTGTAACATGAATCGTATAGTAGTCTGTACCTTTAATGGCGTTAAGTGAATAACCATAAGGGTTGAAAACAAAATCATCAATTTCAAAACCAGGCAATAAGTCATTAATACAGAAAAACTCTCTGATCTCTTGCTTGCTTAGTCCATGAGTTGTTAGCTTTTTAGAAGCGTGTTCACTTATTTGATAGGCCAATAATTCATAGGTAGTATCATCAGGCTCAGCTTGAAATTCATTATCTTGATGAAATACATAATTATGATGACTATATATTTCACCAAAACGGTATGCTTTACCGGTTAAGTATTTTGATAATAACTTAATGTCATCGCCAAATGAAGTTAATTGCGCATTTGAAAAATACTCATTTTTTCTTTGGTAAGTAACATGAAGAATGTCTTCTGGTTGCGTGTTTTGAATAAAATATTCAATAGAGTTAACTAATTTAGTTACCCCACAGGTTAAAATCAAGAATCGATCATCCCAAACAAACAAGCTAGATTCAGAAAGCAAAAATGCTTTACAGTGCTCATTTTCAACAGAGGATAATATTTGGGCATTACAGCATTCAACAAGTTCTTGCCAAAATGTATTGCTGATATCGTTAAGAAGTGAAAGATTTTGGCTATTCACGACCACTTCAGCTTTTTTTTCTGAGCCTTCAAAAAACAAAAGTAAATCCTTAATATTTGCCTAAAATACTTCAAAATATTTAAAAGAACTAGACATAAAAAATTGCGGCGGTCATTGTACAAATAAAAAATATTTTTTCAATAAATACTTTTTTAATAATTATTAAGTGAAATTTGTACTAATGACATAGTAAAGCTAATAGCTTTGTAGTTAAAAAAACTAGCTTAATGCTAGTGTAAAAATTTACCTATTTTTGTTAAATAAAACTATACTTTTTTCATTTTATTTGGATAATTGGCGAAATTTTTAGGGTTACCTCTTATGAAAAAAATAAAAGAAATTAATATCGACTTAAGCTTACCTGAAATCGAGTTTAGTTGTGCCGAAATAACACCGGCAATATATGCGAATACAACCCATATTGTTGGTTTCGAATTTGACGGTACAGCCTGTTTTCGCAAAGGAACTAAAGCCGGACCTAATGCGTTAAGACTAGTATCCGATGGAATAGAAACCTATTCGCCTTATTTAGATCGTGATATTGAAGATTTTTCTTTTGTGGATTTAGGTAATTTATCTACGGTGCCAAATCAATCAAATCAAAGTGAACATCAAACCATAGAGCTACAATGGCAGCGCGCTACCGATGATTTTTGTACGCTATTTAATGACATTGATTTACCTACCTCAAAAGTACGTACATTAGTGCTAGGTGGTGAGCATTCTATTTCATACGCGCCTATTAAAACCTATTTAGAACAATACCCAAATTTAGTAGTATTGCATTTAGATGCGCACGCCGATTTACGTGATGGGTACCTTGATTTTCATTACTCACACGCATCTATTATTCGCCGAATACTCGACCATTTTGGCGACGAACATCAACTCATACAATACGGTATTCGCTCGGGTACAAAAGAAGAGTATCAGTGGATGCACCAGCATAAAACGATTAAATCATCGCGCCATGATTTTTTAGCCGCTGTTGAAGCTATCGCAGATGATCGTCCTATCTATTTAACATTAGATTTAGACTATTTTGATCCGAGCTTTTTCCCTGGTACAGGAACACCAGAGCCAGGAGGTGAAGATTTTCATTCATTTGTCAGCTTATGCAAAATACTATTTAAAAAGAATTTTGTTGGCTGTGACGTAGTTGAATTGTCACCAGTAATTGATTCTACTGGTAATAGCGATGTATTTGCCGCTAAGGTTGTACGTGAATTGTTAATTTGTTTGAATGAAAGAAACGTTTAATAACGTAAGGTTTAATAAAATAAGGTCTAATAAAGCACTACTTTAATTAACATGCATAAACGACTTATCGCAACCCACATAATAGACTGCTCGTTTCTTATGTGGATTGCTATTAGATCAAAGCTTATTATTCAGCAATCGGCAATAATGTTATTTCTACTCTGCGGTTAAGTTCTTTACCAGCTTCAGTATTGTTATTTGCTACAGGTTGTGTTTCACCAAAACCAATAGATTCAATTCTGTCATTAAGAATACCAGCAGCACTTAGGTAGCCAGACACAGATTGCGCGCGCTGTACTGATAATCGTTGGTTTAGTGCATCAGAACCTGAACTATCTGTATGGCCAGCGACAACGATTAAGGTTTTATCAAACTCTTTTAAAACTAAAACAACAGAATCTAACACTGAATAAAAGTTTTGTTCAATATTCGCTTTGCTAGAAGAAAAAGTAATATTACCCGGCATAATTAAATTTATGTTATTGCCGTCGCGCTCAACACTTACGCCAGAGCCACGTAATTGTTTTCTTAATTCAGCTTCTTGGGTGTCCATGTAGTAGCCAATACCACCACCAATTGCAGCGCCACCGGTTGCGGCTTGTAAAATTCTTCGATTTCGTTTACCAATATCGTCTTCATCTTTGTTAGCTATATAGGCAACTACGGCTGCAACACCAGCACCAATACCAGCACCTTTAGCAGTATTCGTCGTTTTTTCTTCACCTGTGTAAGGGTCGAAAGTTGAACATGCGCTTAACGCTAAGCAAGCAATTAGGGGAAGTGTAAAGTGTTTCATTTTTTTCCTTAAATAATTTATCGGTAAAATGGAATTTTAAAAAAGGTTTGCGAAGATAAACTCGATTAAAGCGCCACTATATTAGCATTATTCTAAAAAGTTATCCTTTATTTGTCCTGAGTGTGGCTTTTCCATTTTGAAACTACAAAGTAAGGTATTACTGTAAAATAATAGCGGTTTACTACGGTTAGTATCGGTGTGAATTCGTTTAAGTAAAGATTTAAATTTCAATTTAAACAATAGGTTAGTGGTTTTGATCTGTTTTTCTAGCTAGCTGCACTTGTGGATTTTTTATTGTAATAAGTGCTAACGATAGGGTAAGGGAACAAGAAATATTACAATTAAAGTGGGGTTTAGGTAATCACCTGGCGTGTTTATGATATAAATATAGACGCCAGAATAATGGACTAAGTACAATTTGCTATAATGCGCAGAGGGCGAGCAAACGGTACTTGTCCCGTTTATTTTCTTGTTACATTTTTATAAACTATAAGCCTTGGTGCCAGTATCACCGCATTCAATATCAAATATTTCATGCACGATCTCTCTTTGAAATGCAACGCTAGCAGCAGTTTAACGAGTCCGTTGCTTGCTCTTGTTAAATTCTTCTACCTGACGTAAGAAGTTCCCCCCCGAATTAGCACCTGTATAATGGTCTAGCCGGTAAGTAATCTGTCCATAATCTAAGTCAAATTCTTTCATTCTAATACCAAATATTAATTGATATGAAGAACTTAAAAGAGCAATCAATATATCAGTAGAGATATTATGCTTTACGTCTCCTTGCCCCATCATATGCTTATGGTCGTTGTGCGCAATCCAAATATCTCGGTAACTTTTTATGTTTAATTCTTTCCAATGTTTCGTGGTTTCTTCTCGCAGATCTCTGAGCTTTTCATCTAGATGATGCTCATACTTTTGAACCAAATTCTTTTGACTTAAATATTCTATCTTTTCTTTTTTATATGTGAATCCATCTGAATCAAAAAGCGAAGCCACCGATAATATTATTTCTGTGTTAAGTGAACGCTGAAAAACATTAAAGACACCTGAATTCATTTTTCTCAATGACTGGCGTGCATCATCATCACAAAAGAGCTCATCATATAAATTAACATTCTTTTGAACACGGCTGAGCTCATATAAATATCGATCTAATTCATCCATGACTTTCCCTCAGAATATTGACGAAGCTATCTATTTGAACCTGAATTTAACAGTTTAGTTATGATGAAAGGTCCCCTCTCTCTACAAGAGGTTATCAATCATCCATAATTTGATAGTATATTCAGATTACTCGATTATTATTCGTAGATCAATTAGTTAAAAACATTGCTTTAACTAGTGGCTGTGTGAAAGAAGGAATTAGACCAAGCTGAGTGTAAATATAGCTTGGTCATTGAAAATAGATGGTTTTACGCGATATAAGTTATGTATAACTTATATCTGATTTTATACGACTTATATAACTTTATGTGCGATATTCGGCATTAATTCTGACGTAGTCATAGCTAAAATCACAAGTCCAAATAGTGGCTTGTTCATTACCACGGTGTAGTTGTACGGTAATGTCAATTTCAGCTTCGTTCATAATAGCCTGTCCGTCATCTTCATTATAACTGTCAGCACGACCGCCTTTTTCAGCAACTAATACATCGCCAAAATATAACTCTAAATCAGTCGTATCTAAATCTTCTAACGACGCACACTCTCTTGACGCGTAACCAATAGCAGCAAGTACACGACCTAAATTAGGATCTGAAGCAAACATCGCGGTTTTAACTAAGGGACTTTTACCAATAGAAAAGCCGATAGTTTTAGCTTCATCATTCGTTAAAGCACCTTTAACGGTTACTGTTAAAAATTTGGTTGCACCTTCACCATCACGAACAATGGCTTGCGCCAAGTATTGAGCAGTTTCAAGCAGTGCCTTAAATACTGCTTTAAAACCGTTACTGTTTCGATCTGAAATTTCTGGTGTATTACTTTTTCCGGTAGCAATAACAATAAATGAGTCATTTGTTGAGGTGTCACCATCAACAGAAATGCAGTTAAAGGATAAATCCGCTATCTCTGTGGTTATTTCATCTAACAGTGTTTGGGTAATATTAGCGTCAGTCGCTACATAGCCTAGCATGGTCGCCATATTTGGATGGATCATCCCAGCACCTTTCGATATACCGGTGATGTTTACCACTTCATTTTTAACGTTTACCTGGGTAGCATAAGCTTTAGGCGCTACATCTGTTGTCATTATGGTTGACGCTGCATCGGCCCAGTTATTTGCAGTTAAGTTAGCTACTGCGTGCGGTAAACCGGCTAATAGCTTGTCCATTGGTAAGTGTTCTAGAATAACGCCCGTTGAAAATGGCAAGATTGATTGCACGGGAATAGCCATAATTTCAGCTAATTGCTCACACGTTGCTATGGCGTCATTCATTCCTTGCTCACCTGTGCCTGCATTGGCATTACCAGTATTTATCACTAATGCTTTAATACTTGGTACAGCTTGATTTTTTACGGCATTTAAGTGTTTTTTACACAAGGTTACTGGGGCAGCACAAAAACGGTTTTGGGTAAAAACACCCGAAACCGCGCTACCATCAGCAATTTCAATAACAAGTAAATCTTTGCGGTTTGGTTTTTTGATATTTGATTCAGCCCAGCCGAGGCGAATGCCTTCAATTGGGTTTAGTGAAGCGGGAATGATTTCAGGTAAGTTAACAGGCATAAAAAGAGATTATCAATATAAAAAAGTAAATAAATATTACGCTTTAATGATTTTTTATGCAAAATAATATTGTTATTAAATATGGGTTTTTGAGACAATAAAATGACAAGAATTTAATTTACTTGAGTTGACGAAATTCGTGATAATCAAGCCAGTAACAATGCGTCACTGGCTTCAAATTGCGTTAGTTACTTTTCACATCCGATTTATTATTTAAGTGATTGTTCATCAATAAGGTTTCAGCCTTAGCGCCTAAATAAACATAAATGCCTAAGCCAATCATCAAGCCTACTGATGCGCCCATCATGGCGACAGCATTCGTTAAATACTGAGGCGCGCCAAGAACAGATTTAAACATTAACAATAATGCTTCAATTGACACCGCGATTAATATGGTGGCCATAAACCGTGTGATAGTTCTTCTTGTTGAGCTATGCCTGAAGATATCTTTCTTCATTAATACTTCTTCTTCGATGGTTGTTTTGCCTAAATCGAATATAGCGAGTGCTAAGGTGAGAAATATAATGATGCCAAAGGGCTTGAGCTGGAGATTCTCGGGTGTAGGAGCAACCATTAAACTGACTATTTCACTACCTGCAGAAAATAACAGAATACCGACGATAAAAAATAACCCTGTAACAATTAAAGAATAGATAACGGTAAAGAAAGGGTGGAATTTTTTACGTTTTCGATCACCCATTAAAAATTCAATGGCATGAGCAAGGTCTATATCTAAAACTAATATCCCCATTAATTCGCCAGACTTATTTACATGTTTAAGTGCCGCTGAAATACACAGGTTATGACTTGATGTCGATAAATAGGGTTCGGTTACAATAATACCATCTTGTTTGTTGGCCTCTATATAATAAGGACGGTAAGAGCGATCTATACCTTTGCCTAAATTATCTTCTTTATTGGGGAAGTTATTATTTGAAATGTTTGGGCTTAATTGCACACCTTCACCATCTAAAGTAAACATTAGATCGACAAAAGGGTAATTTTTACCAAGCCAAGTCATTGAGTTCGCTAAGGTCTTTTCGTCATGAAAAAAAGCTTCATCGAAAGTCCCTGCGATAATAGATGCCATAAGTTCATGAATTGAATTTTTATAATCATGATACCTTTCAATTACACTAAGATAATTCATAATTTACCTTCTTAATATTATGAGAAAAATTGGGGGAGAGTATTAAAGTGGTAAGTGTTCGTTATTAATAATAATTGCGAGGGGAGAGTTTATTGGAGAGTCCCTTTGTTTACTATTTCTTTGATAAATCCTTTAATTAAAGCGTACTATAACGTACAGAAATTGAGGGTAACATAAAAATAACTGTATCTTGAAAATCTATTTTTATGTTACCGCTGAGCTGTAAAATTAATCATTTCTTACCTATTTTATTGTGGCATTCTACCTTCATCTTTCTGGTCTATATCCCATTGGCTAATAGACAGATGCTTCATTTCATCAATAAACATAATGATAGAGTGTATGGGTTTAATAATTTTATATATCATAATTTACTCCTTGTGCTAAATTGAGTACTTATATTATTCAGAAAATATGCTATCTGCAGAATTATCTACTTCAAGTATTTTGTTTTTTAATAATTGTAAGTTACCAGCAGTAATAGTGTTTGAATTAATTGATGTAGCAACACTTAAATCATCCATTGCGCCTGAGAAATCTTTTTTCAAGTAACGTGCAATTGCTCTGTTACTGTAACTAAGTGATTGTAAGTAGCTCTTTTTTCTATCGTATGAATTCACTGAGCTAATTGATTCAATCGCCGCAGTACATGCAGATTCAGATTTTTCAACATTTTTACTTTTTAAGTATGCAACACATAAACCTGTGTTATTTTCAAAAGTATCTTCATTTGTAAGTGTTAATTGGTTGATACTTGCTTCTAAATCACCAGAAATAATTTCTTGTGATGCTGTTGTGTCTTTAATTACAGCAACTTTAAAGGTGCTAATTTCAGCCATCGCTGATGCAGAACAGCTGATAGCAATAGTTGCTGCTAAAGCTTTGTAAGAGATGTTTTTTATAGCCATGATATTTCCTAATATTTGTAGTGGACATCTTGTTGATGCCCACTAAATATAAGCAATAGAGGGGATAGTGACAAACGATAAAAATATAGGTGTTGGATGAATTAATTTCACCTATTTGAATAATGTAATGCTAATTAAATATTGCTTTAATATTATACAGCAAAGGTTTTCTTTACCCAGTCAGCGAATACCGTTAATTCAATTTTGCTTTCCATATTTTCATGCTGAATTAGGTAGTATCTGTCATTGGTATTTAGCTCTTCATCAAAGAGCTTTACTAATAGCTCTTCACTAAACCAAGTTTTACTCATTGGTAAAGGAACTAAAGCGATTCCCATACCTTGCTGGGCTGCTCTAACAACACCAAACATGCTATCAAATTGAATAATTTGTTTAGGATCAAAGTCATCTACACCCACATTATCAGCCCATTGATGCCATGACCAAGGTCTAGCTCTGTGCAAAATTAATGGCGTATTTTGTAGTGCTTTAAAGCCTGAATTCTTTAACTTTTTATAAAGCTTTTTATTACAAGCTGGAGCATATCTAATTGGAAATAGCTCTTGAACAATACTTGCATTAGGTTTTCCATTTGCAAGTACGATAGAAAGATCTGCTATTTGTGATGGCTCACTACCTGACTTTACTGTTTCGAGTTGTAGATTAATATCTGGATTTTGTTCAGACCATTCACTTAACTGAGGAATGAATAATTCACTGGCGAAAAATTCAGGCAAGCTGATCACAATTGTTTTGTTTTCTTGTGTATTAGTAAACTCTGAAATAGTTGACTCTAATTGATGAATTATCGGCTGTATTGATTGATAAAATTGTTTTCCTGCACTGGTAAGCTCAATTGATCTTGTGCCTCTTTTGAACAAGGTTAAATCGAGTTGTGATTCCAATTGTTTAATTTGATGGCTTACAGCTGAAGGTGTTAAAAACAGTTGTGCTGCAGCGTGTTTAAAGCTTAAACATTTTGCAGCAACACAAAATGAACGTAAGCCTCGTATGGGAGTTTGAATTGCCATGGTGTTCTTTATTCTATAAATGATAAACCCATATAGCAATAATCAAACCGTTTTTAATGTATTGAATTTTAAGGGGAAAATATCTATAGATATACTATACAACGTAAGGTTTGCACTATATTGGTGCGTTTGCACAGTAGACTAACAACATAATTATGAGCAGAGCTAAAAAAAAGGACATCTAACGATGTCCTATAAATTTAACCAAATGAAACAACTTGTTTATAAAATCGGGGAGATTCAAAAACTGAAATGAGTGTATTTTTATTTAGTATTTACGGCAAACGAAATAAATTCACGCAATAGTTGAGTTATTTTATCTTATAGTACAGACATATGTTTGGGTGCGGTAATTGGGTTTGAAGTTATCGTGCTATGGTTATTGTTATCTAATCTTAAGCAAGCTTAGTCAATGTAGGTTTAGCTAAAGTTAAAAACTATCGAATTACCATCGAGTAAATAATATTTATCGGTAATTTAATAAATTGTTTTTTACGATAGTAATGAGAGGCTGCAAAAAGAATAAAAAAAAGGACATCAAATGATGTCCTCTAAGTAAAGCAAATGAAACAATTTGTTTATAAAATCGGGGAGATTCAAAAACTGAAACCAGTATATTTTTTTCGGTTATTTTCAGCAAACGAAATGATTTCACTCGATAGGTGAATTATTTTAACTTATCTGCTGAGTAAGACTTTTTTTTGCACAAGATTATAAATAACGAGCGTTAATGATAAATTATTTTATGCTGGTTAATGTTAGTGAAATTTTGCGAGTGGATAAAAAAAAGGACATCAAATGATGTCCTCTAAGTAAAGCAAATGAAACAATATGTTTATAAAATCGGGGAGATTCAAAAACTGAAGCCAGTATATTTTTCTCGGTTATTTTCAGCAAACGAAATGATTTCACTCGATAGGTGAATTATTTTAACTTATCTGCTGGGTAATACTTTTTTGCACAAGATTATAAATAACGAGCGTTAATGATAAATTATTTTATGCTGGTTAATGTTAGTGAAATTTTTCGAGTGGATAAAAAAAAGGACATCAAATGATGTCCTCTAAGTAAAGCAAATGAAACAATATGTTTATAAAATCGGGG
>NZ_JAUOPW010000040.1:0-21684 GCF_030547795.1 Colwellia sp. 5_MG-2023
AATGATTTAATTATTATTGTTTTGTTATTCTTTTATTTCATAATCCGTTACTATCGTGAATTATGGATAATATACTGTTAGCCGGTTCGCATAATTAGAAGTATGAGTTTAATCAAAAAAGGAATTTTATATGAATGATATCGTAACTATTAATAATAATGATCAAGAAGAAGTTGTAAACCTTGGAGGCGATAATGCAAGTTCGCAGATTAGCTTTCAATTAGCACAAGACTTTTATAATGAAATAACTGGAAAGTCTGAAAACTTAAAAGAGTTTTCAAGAGATTCTTTCATCCTTAAGTTACATCATATTGAACAACTTCATCACCTATTAGAACAATCGACGGAACAATATAACGTTGTATCTTTCATTGAAACATATTCAGTTAATTATGTTAATGATTGTTCAGAACGCTTTAGTAGTTTAGCCAAATTAAAACTGCAAGTTGGTGCAAGAGGAGCTGCAATTGAAGATATAAGTGTTCAATACAAGTTACTTATAGTTTTACCAAAAACACAAAGACCACAGGAATATAAAATACATATTAACCTGATATCTAGAGTCGCAAAAATGGAGAATATGCGATCGGAGCTAAACGGTATGCCGTTTGCTGTTCCCCTATTCCAATTTGAAACTAGAAAGGTTGCAGTATTTTCAATAGATTATGTTGATATCAGTGTTGCTAATGCACTGATGAGTGTAATTAAAGGTTGGTTCAATAGTGTAGAGAAAAATGAAATAAGTAAAGTTACTAAACTTATAAGATCATATTCCCACTTCTTACCAAGGCTCTTTAAATACGGTCTACTTGGTTTAGCCAATTATTATGTTTATAAAGCATCTCAAGTATTCGTTCCGGCTACAGCAGATATTAATGCAGCCGTTGTATTCATATTAATGTCACTTTTAACTTTATTCGTTACATTCCAGTTAGGGTCATATCTAGGGAAAAAAGCGGAAAGAAACTTAGATAGCATTTATGAACAATCATATATTAACTTTAGTGGAGCAGATGAAAACTTTGTCAATATATCAACAACTAAAATTAAAAATAGTAGAAATAGAGTTCTAGCATCTTTAATTGGAACTTTAATATTAGGTGCGGGTGGTTCTTTGCTTGCATATTTAATCACCGGCTAACAAGTCGTTTAAAAGGACAAATAACAGTTGGCTTTTGCTCCTTCGTCGCTAATTTTAGCTAACAATTTTTTGCCTGTAATCATAAAATAGGACACCCATCTTTTGTTGCTGCTGGTTATTGAAGCGTTACATTTCAGGAAAACTATGAAAATCGAGTTCCCATCAAAACAAATAAAATAGGACACCCATCTTTTATTGTTATTGTATTTATTATAATAGCTCAATGCTCTAAACGCTAAACGTAAAACATCGGCGAATTAACGGTTTACTATGCGCCGATGTTTATACTTTATTCAAAAATGCTACATCACTTGTGAGGTGTTAAGCTTTAGTCTTGTTTACGGTAAAGGCCTATTAAACATATTGCTAGAAGTAACGTTGCGATCATGCCCGAAGCGCCAGCAACAGCTGATGGAAGAAATCCATCACGGCCAAAGGTAATTAAAATACCATTGGCAAACATAGCAACCACACCCGCCAAAGCCGTAAGCGTACCTATCGCCTTGCCACCTTTAGCCATACAAGACAGGCCAAAAATAAGTGCTGCTAATCCCAATAATAATTTAGCTGCGTAGTAAATCATGAATGACAAAGAAACTACGCCACCAATTAAAGGTTGTGCGCCTTCTACAGTACCCGCTACTTTTCCAAACGTTGAAAACAAAGTTAGGCCAATACTCACCTGAACTATGTTAAGTACCGCGCTAAACGCGATAGCTGACCATCCTAGCTGAGAGTTTTTTACTTGAACCATGGCAGAACCTGCAAAGGCGGCAAGTAAAGTAAATACTAGAGCTTCTAGTCCCCATGAAAACTGCCTTGAAAAACTAATTTCTGCACTGTAAAGGGCGGAATAAATAGTTTGTGATATCGCCAATACCAACAATAAAGATGCTGTAATTAGGATGGTGCGTTTATTCGTGAATTCCATTATTTACCTCTTATAATTTATATTTTACGCTTTTAATAGATGCAACAGATTTGAATACATCAAACAGATGAGACTTTTTATATAAATAGCGCTCATACTTGCGGTATAAGACAGGTAAAACTATTGAATTCTTTCACTCAAACCTATAAAAATAATAATTAATAACAAACGAGTAATACTACAGTCTTTTTATGTTGCCAAAGGTGATGCAGTTTAAATTTATAAGAGACAGTCACTCATAGTAGCTAGGACATAGATACAATATCTACTCTAAAGCAAGGATTGAAGCTAACTCCTTATGTTTGCAATGTGTGAAGTGCTATAAGTAGTCATTAACGGTTTGCAATATAGTTCAATGAAGGATGACATTAATTACACCTTAGCTCTGGTAGCGTTGAATGTAAGTTGACAACATTTAGCCCATAATCGGCTGTTAGGAATAGTTGTGATCCTTTTTCTTTTAAATGTGCTATTCGTATACCACGAGCATTGCTTTAAATTCAGCGCGAAAACTATTAACGCTTTATCGCTTGTAATACTGTGTGCTTGAGGCGATTTGGATAATAAATATTAGCTAAATTTTTTATTATCCAACATCTCTTGACTTGATTTTATATTGTTGACAAAAAAGGTGATGTATATTTAAACGGTAAATTCTATAAGATGTCTGTTAAAGCAAAGCCAATACCTAAGCGTTGTTGTCTATGATTATAATCAATTAAGCTTTCTCCATAACCATTGAAGTATTGAGCATAACCTTTTAATTTTCCCCATAAAGGAAAAGTGATACCAAGTTCTATGGCTCCATGGTGATGAGCGAAACTTTCTCGTAATTTCATCGATGCTTCATATTTATTGTTCCATTTATACACAGTGCTTAATTCAAAATATCCCATATATTCATTAATATCAGGATTATCATCACCAATTATATCAACCGTAGTTGCTTGACTACCTTCGGGAATTCGATACCAGGTGCGAAATGATACCGCGAGATTGTTTTTTTCAAAAAGGAAATTAGCATAAACTCTATTCCAACTTCTTGACAGTAGCATAGAACGACCATTTGACTGATGTTCAAAACCGATCATCATGGCTGTGTTGGTTTTAAATGGGTGCCAGCTGGTAGGTGTAAAATAAAATATTTCTGGCTGGTAGTTAGTTTCTCTAAAAGGTCGTGAAATTTTATGAGTATATAATTGCCACCAAGACTCTAAAGTAAAGCCAAAAAAAAGCTGATCTCCACTATTTAAAAAACTACCGGTGGTTAACGGTACTTTAATACTTAGTTGAAACTTGGTTTCAATATCCCGCAGTTGTTCTTCCCAATTTGAATATCCAGCATAGGCGGCTTTATTAATACCATCTGTTATCGTTACAGGTAAAATATAATTCATTTTATGTGGCGTGATGACATAGGGGTCAAACGCTGATTTTTTTTCTTTAATCATACGTTCAGAAATAGCACCAAGTTCTTCACTACCAAGTTGCTCTTTTACTATTTTTTTTTCACAAAAATCTTCTATCTGTTGTAATGTTTTATTTTTATCTGTTTTTTTAATTGTTTTAATTAAACACCTATCTAATAGGGTTTCAAATGACTGTGCATAAGAATATGACATAGCGAAAAAACAACTTAAGCTAATCAGTGGAATAAATAGTTTTAACATATTAAATATCTTAAGGAATATTCTATTATTAGAAGGTCAGTATAGCGTTGAATATGTAAAATGTCACAAATATGTCTATTCACTGTAAATGATGCTATTTTAGCAATTCATCATGTTTAAAAATATATCTGAAGTCGACATGATTATCGTAGTATTTCTTTCATTTATTAGTAATAATATTACCCCATAAAATATTCTTCTTATTTTTCGTCAATAAAGTGGTTAGCCATGTCTATAAATATTAATGATCCTGCTTCGGCACAGCTTAGTGCTTATGAATTACGTCAATTAATTCGTCATGATAAATTCAATGAAAACACCTCAGGTTTTGCTCAAGGTTGTGTACAAGGAAATATTGTTATTTTGCCAAAAGATTGGGCGAATGACTTTTTACAGTTTTGTCAATTTAATCCTAAGCCTTGTCCATTAATTGGTATGTCAGAAAATGCAGGCGATTTTCTTTTACCTGAACTAGGTAAAGATATTGATATCCGCTCTGATGTCCCTGGTTATCGTTTATTTGTTGATGGCACATTTCAACAAGAATTCACAGACATTAAAGAGCTTTGGCGTGATGATTTAGTCACTTTTGTTTTGGGTTGTTCTTTTTCTTTTGAAGATGCACTTATTGCTGATGGGCTTGAAATTCGTAATATCAGTGAAAATAAAAATGTCCCTATGTATCGTACTAACATACCTTGTAAAACTGCTGGAAGATTTAGCGGTGAAACAGTAGTAAGTATGCGACCAATGTTAGCTAAGGATGCAATTAGAGCGATTCAAATATGTAGCCGTTTTCCGTCGGTTCATGGAGCACCTATACATTTTGGTCAACCTGAGCTTATTGGTATTAATGATATTAATAAACCTGATTATGGCGATAGTGTCACTATTAAAGAAAACGAAGTGCCGGTATTTTGGGCTTGTGGTGTAACACCACAGCTGGTATTAGAGCAAACAAAGCCTCCGTTTTGCATAACTCATAGTCCGGGTAAAATGTTAGTAACCGATATTGCCAATTCAACATTAGCAGTGTTATAAATTTTGCTAAAAATACTAGCGAGATGAGGAAAAATAATGAAATTGAATTGTGATTTAGGCGAAAGTTTTGGCAGCTGGACCATGGGGCTTGATGAGAAAGTTATGCCGCATATCGATCAAGCTAATATTGCTTGTGGTTTTCACGCGGGTGACCCTTTAGTGATGCAAAAGACATTAGCATTAGCAAAAGAAAATAACGTTAGTGTTGGTGCACATCCTGGATACCCTGACTTGGTCGGTTTTGGACGACGTTCAATTAATTGCTCAACTGAGGAATTGATAGCGTTGGTCATGTATCAAGTGGCAGCTATTGATGGTGTAGCTAAGTCAATAGGCATTGAATTGGAATATGTAAAGCCACACGGTGCTTTATATAATGACATGATGGTAAAAAAAGAAGTCAGAGATGCTATTTTATGTGCATTAAGTCGTTATCATCGTCCTCTAAAATTAATGTTACAAGCGACACCTAAAATTGAAGAACACAGAGCAGAGGCTAAACAATATAATATTGATATATTGAGCGAAGCTTTTGCGGATCGTTGTTATGACGATGACGGTAAACTGTTAGCTCGCACTAAGCCTGGCGCTGTTCATAATAAAGAAAAAATGCTTGCTCAAGTGAAACAACTGAAAGAGCAAGGTTGCGTTACCTCGGTAAGTGGTAACATTTTAACTCTAAATGCCGACAGCTTGTGTGTTCATGGCGACAATATTGAAGGCGTACAAGCGATTGAATCTATTCGGGAGCTCATTGGTTAATGTTAAAAGAACAAGGGCTTAGTATGCCAACGATTAGTATTGCAGGTGAAAATGCGTTAATTATTTATTTTTCTGATGAAGTTAGCGATGACACGTCGGCAAAAATAAAACAAGTTGAACAATTGATTCGTCAAGCAATGAAGGTTGACTTGTCTGATGATATTGTAGATTTAATTCCATCTTATGCATCGATGTTGGTGGTATTTAATATACTTCATACCGACCACCATAAGATACGCAATAAACTGAGAGCTTTATTACGACGTTTAGATGATAATTCAGCAACTGGTAGTGATGTAGAGCAATCTTCTATTATTGAATTACCAGTATATTACTCTGAAGAATCTGGTCCGGATTTAACCGTTATTGCCCAGCGAAACAAATTAAGTGTTGAGCAAGTAATCGAAATTCATCAAGCTAAAGATTATCACGTGTATGCTATCGGCTTTGCGCCTGGGTTTGCTTATTTAGGTGAAGTTGATGAAAGAATTGCTTCACCACGTTTAAGTACCCCAAGAAATAAAGTGCCCAAAGGAGCTGTTGCTATTGCTGACAAACAAACTGCTGTTTATCCAAATACCTCCCCAGGAGGTTGGAATATAGTCGGTTTATGCCCAGTCGATATGTTTGATGTCACGGCAACTCCAATCATGCCAATTAAAGTTGGTGATAAAGTAAGGTTTAAGTCAATTGATAAGAATGAGTTTTTATCATTAGGTGGTGAATTACCGGAAGGATTTGGCAAACTATCATGAGTTTTTCTACAGGTTTTTTAGTGAAAGAGCCAGGCATGCTAAGCCTTATTCAAGATGCTGGGCGTTTTGGCTCTTTTAATATTGGATTAACCAATGGTGGTCCAATAGATTTACAGGCATTTCAATGGGCTAATCGCTTATGTGCTAATGAATTAAATGCTACGGCTATTGAAATTAGTATTGGCGGTTTAGCACTTATTGCACAAGTTGATACAACTATTGCCGTGACTGGTGCAAATATGTCGCTGTCAATTAATCATACTAACAAAGATTTATGGCGCAGTTACGCGATTAAAGCGGGTGACCTTATTGAGTTAGGGTTTGCTAGCGAAGGTATACGAAGTTATTTGGCTGTTGCTGGTGGTTTTACTATCAAAGAAAGTTTTGGTAGTACGGCAACCGTGTGTCGAGAAGGTGTTGGTGGTTTAGTTGGTGACAAGCTTAAAAAAGACAATATCTTACCTTGTGCCAGTCAACGAAGAAAAACAAATTTAGTGTTACCTGAGCAATTCAGACCAAGGTATTGCAACGATGTGGTGTTACGCACAGTACCAAGCTATCAACAAAAAAACTTTTCATCGTTTCAACAACGGTTATTTTACTCAAGTGACTATACCGTGAGTAAAAGTTTCGATCGAATGGGTTATCGGTTAACCGGTAAAAAAATTACGGGGGATATTGAAGGCATTTTATCTGAAGGTATTTGTCAGGGGGCTATTCAAATCCCCGCAGATGGTCAGCCAATTGTGTTGTTGAATGACCGACAAACGATTGGTGGCTATCCTAAAATTGGCGCTGTTATATCCATTGACATTGCAAAATTAGGGCAACTCAAACAAGGTGATAAAGTTCGCTTTGAGCCTATTAGTATGGAACAGGCACATAACTGTTTTCATTTGAATTTAAGTTATTTTAATCGTAAAAAACTCAATGTTTGTGATTAAAATTAGAGCAAGCTTGGTATAAGAAACATGAATATAGAAAATGAAGCATCACTTAGTGAACAAATTGAATGTATGCTTGTTGAGCGTAATTTACGTGGTATGAAGGATTTACAACAACAAGTTACTTCCGGTTATTGTTTACGTGCGGCTAAATCTTTGAGCAATATCACAGGGACAGTACTTATAGGTACTGGATTTCCTGTTTTAGATACGTTTGAAACAGATGGTCCTGTAGGGGCTTTAATTTTATATAAAGCGTTGGCTCTTTTAGGTGCTACTCCTATCTTAGTGTGTGGTAACCCATTAGCTAATGCACTCAAAGATGATTATAACGTATGTGTTATTAGTGTTGGTGATAAAAAATCCGGTTTAGCTGAAGCGAAAGCGGCACTTTTACAGTATAAACCTCAAGCTATCATCGCTATTGAATGTCCTGGCGCTGCGGAAAATGGAAATTACCATAATATGCGTGGTGAAGATATAAGCGCTAAATCAGCGTCTTTTGATTTTTTTATGACAGAAGCAAATTGTCCTACGATTGCTATTGGTGATGGTGGTAATGAAATAGGCATGGGGAACGTGAAAGATCTATTAGCAAAACTTGATATTGTTCCTGCTGCGACGACGTGTGATGAATTGATATTAAGTGATGTATCAAATTGGGGCGTTTATGGTATTTTAGTCTTTTTAAGCCTTTGGTCTAAAAAAGATTTATTGAATGAAACCTGCCCAGAGCAAATTCTGAAATATATTTCAAAGTTAGGCAGTGTTGATGGTGTTACACGCAGAAATGAAATAACCGAAGACAGTCTTCCTGCTTCAGAGGGGATTGCTTTAATCGCAAGAATTAGATCCTTAATTGGTTATCCAACTGCCAGTTAAGAAAAATTAAATAGTAAATTTAAATTATCAGGAAAAGTAAAATGAGCACAGTATTTTTAAATGGCGATTATATGCCAATTGAAGAAGCCAAAATTTCCCCTTTAGATCGTGGATTTTTATTTGGTGATGGAATATATGAAGTAATCCCATCATACTTTGGCAAAATGGTTGGTTTTCAAGCCCATATAGATAGAATGAATGATGGCTTAAAGGCTATTGGCATTGAGTTAAATTGGGATGATAGTCAGTGGTTAGCCTTATGTGACAAGTTATCAAGTAGTAATGGTGGTGGCCCTCTAGGGCTATATTTGCATGTAAGCCGTGGTACTGATACTAAACGTTTTCACGCTTTCCCTACGAACGTATCTCCAACTGTATTTGCAATGGCTTTTGAAATCCCTGTACCTAAGATACCGTCTTTAGATACTGTAGGTAACGGGTATGCTTTAACAAGCACTGAAGATCTTCGTTGGAAACGTTGTCATATAAAATCAACTTCATTACTAGGCAATGTTTTACATTTTCAAGATGGTTTTGATGCTGGTAGCCAAGAAACTTTATTGTTTAATAGCAAAAATGAATTAACAGAAGCAAGTGCATCAAATATTTTTATCGTAAAAGATGGAATTATTGCTACGCCGATTCAAGATAACCAAATTTTACCAGGTGTTACTCGTCGTTTAATCATTGATATATTGACTAAAGATGGAACATTAACTGTTCAAGAGCGCACTATAACCCTAGATGAAGTTCGTGCTGCCGATGAAGTTTGGATAACTAGCTCTTCAAAAGAAATTGCGCCAGTAACTAAGCTTGATGGTGTTGCGATAGGAGATGGTAAAGTTGGTGATATTTGGTTGAAAGCCTCAACTTTATACGCAGATAATAAATTTTCGTATTAATACTTTTTCAACTTTTTAGCGACTCTTATTTTAAAGCATAAACCTTTACACAATTAAACTTAGATAAATCTATGAAAAATTGGTGTTTTTAAAAATAGTTATCTACATTAATAGTTAGGGAGATATCCTAATGCAAATGTATGATTATTTTTGTTTAATGTATAAGGGGTTATGATGGAGTCGTTAAAAATAGAAGAATATATGAACCACTATCCTGTTACCTTTACTGCTGATATGGGCGTTGAAGAGGCATCATTACGGTTTTTAAAAACAAAGCAAATAGGTGGACCTGTTATTGATGATAATGGTAAATTAATTGGCTTTTTATCTGAAAGTGATGTTCTTGCTAAAATGCTTGAAACTATGTATCACAACGCGCATATCATTAATGTTTCAGATTTAATGCGTAAAGACGTTTTATCAATGAAACCCTATGACAGTGTTATTGAATTAGGGCGTTTAATGATTCAGAACAAGCCAAAAGTTTATCCTGTTGTTGATGAAAGTAATCACTTATTAGGAACGATTTGTCGTAATGATGTTTTACGCTCTATAGACAAAATTTTACGTGAAAATTTAAAAAATGGTAAAGTACAGGCCGCTCAATAATTGTTGCGATTTATTGTTATTGTTTCTAATCACTTCTTGATATAACTGAAGTTTACTACTACGCCTGAAACTCCAGCTTGAAGTAGTTTAGGTATAACTGATAAAATAGACTTTTCTACATTTTGTTTTGTTACATTAGTTGAGTCTATTTTGCCGTCAAATATTTCCCTAAGTAAATCTCCGAATATACAATCGTCTTTTGATGCGTTAACTCAAGTGAAAAAGTCAGATTTTTATCGCTTGAAGCAACAACTTATTAACCATAAAAGAATATTTGCTCAACTTGAATCACATCCTGATAAAGTAAAAGTAGATCAGCAACTTAAACAGTTTACTACAACTGTGCAAGCAATTGATAAGTCAATTAAAGAAAAACAACATAAAATTAATAACCTTCCTAAAATAACTTATCCGGAAGGCTTACCCATTAGCGATAATGCTGCACAAATATCTCAAGCTATCCGTGATAACCAAGTTGTTATTATTGCAGGGGAAACAGGCTCAGGGAAAACCACACAAATACCTAAAATTTGTCTTGAATTAGGGCGAGGTATTGATGGTTTGATTGGTCATACCCAGCCCAGACGTATAGCCGCCAGAACAGTTGCAAATCGTATTGCTGACGAACTAAATACTAAACTTGGTGAGCAAGTAGGTTATAAAGTTCGCTTTAACGATCAAGTGAGCCAACACAGTTATATAAAATTAATGACCGATGGTATTTTGTTAGCTGAAATGCAAAGAGATCGCTTACTGCGTCAGTATGACACTATTATTATTGACGAAGCACATGAGCGGAGCTTAAATATTGATTTTATATTAGGGTATTTGCGTCAAGTTTTAATTAAGCGACCTGACTTAAAAGTGATAGTGACTTCAGCGACTATTGATCCACAACGTTTTGCTAATCATTTTGCCGATAAACAGGGTAAACCAGCCCCTATTATTGAGGTTTCTGGTCGTACTTATCCGGTAGAAATGCGTTATAGACCATTAAATGAGAGTCGCTCGGATGATAATGAACAAGATGAAAATTCAAATGATGGTAATGATGTTATTAATGGAATTTTAAATGCCGTAGATGAATTTTCACAACTTTCTTCTGATAGTTTGGGCGACATATTAATTTTCTTAAATGGTGAGCGAGAAATTAGAGATACAGCAGCAGCCTTAAATAAAGCTAATTTACGGCACACTCAAATATTACCCCTTTATTCTCGTTTAACGGTTAGTGAACAAAATCTTATTTTTAAAGCACATTCTGGGCGAAATATTGTACTAGCAACTAACGTTGCTGAAACGAGTTTAACTGTGCCAGGTATAAAATATGTGATTGATCCGGGAACTGCACGTATTTCTCGCTATAGTTACCGCACTAAAGTGCAACGTTTACCTATTGAACCTATTTCACAAGCGAGTGCTAATCAGCGTTCAGGTCGTTGTGGTCGTGTATCATCAGGCATTTGTATACGCTTGTATAGTGAAGAAGATTACTTAAGTCGACCTGAATTTACCGATCCTGAAATACTACGTACTAATTTAGCTACCGTTATTTTACAAATGTTAGCGTTAGATTTAGGAGAAATTGGCGACTTTCCTTTTGTAGAAGCACCAGATAATCGAAATATTAATGATGGTGTTAAATTATTAGAAGAATTAGCGGCTATAGACAATAGCGCTCATGATGAGAAGAAATTAAAGGGACAAAAAAACAAAGGAACTAAGTTAACTAAGTCAGGACGTTTATTATCTAAATTCTCTATTGATCCACGACTTGCAAAAATGGTGTTAACTGCAATTGAACTGGGTTGTATTGAACAAGTGCTTATTATTGTTAGTGCGTTAAGTATTCAAGACCCACGAGAACGACCACACGAAAAACAGCAAGCAGCTGATGAAAAACATAATCGCTTTAAAGATCATAATTCAGACTTTGTTAGTTTACTTAATTTATGGCAGTACGTGAATGAGCAAAAAAATGATTTATCACAAAATCACTTTAGAAAGTTATGTCAACGCGAGTATTTATCTTATGTAAGGTTACGAGAGTGGCAAGATATTTTCACTCAGCTGAAGTTAACCTTAAAAGAGCAAAAAATATCATTAACGTCCGTTGATTATCAGTTTTCAATTAATGAAACTAGCTCAGATAAAAAACAAGACAAAACATTACCTAGTAGTCTAGTGACAGTACATCAAGCACTATTGTCGGGCTTATTAAGTCATTTAGGTCAACAAGATGAGAACAGAGAGTTTAAAGGCGCAAGAGGAAGTAAATTCTTCGTTTTTCCTGGGTCATCGTTATCCAAGAAACCGCCTAAATGGTTAATGTCAGCTGAACTCGTTGAGACTAGTCGTTTATTTGCGCGCATGAATGCACGCATTGATCCAACTTGGATAGAGCCTTTAGCTGAACACTTATTAAAACGAAGTTACAGCGAACCCCATTGGGAGAAAAAACAAGGCGCTGTAATGGCCTTTGAGCAAGTGAGTCTTTATGGTTTACCAATTGTTACTAAAAGAAAGATTAACTTTAATACAATTGAGCCGATCACTTGCAGAGAAATATTTATCCGTGAAGCGCTTGTCAATGGTGACTGCTTTATAAAAGAAAAATTCTTAGATGAGAACCAAGCATTAATTGCCAGTATTGAGGCTCTTGAGCAAAAAGCTCGCCGTAAAGACTTTTTAATTGACGAACAGCAACTTGTTGATTTTTATTCAAGTAAAATTCCTGAGACTGTTATCTGTCAACGTAGTTTTTTATCTTGGTGGAAGAAAGCTAAAAAAGAAAATGCCAAGTTACTTAATTTCACTAAAGATTTTTTACTTAACAAATCATCAAATGAGCTGTCTGCAAAAGAATATCCAGACACTTGGCAACAAAATAATCTTACTTTACCGTTAGCTTATCACTTTAGTCCTGGAGATATTGATGATGGCATTAGTGTAATTATTCCTATTGCCTTACTTAATCAGTGCCAATATGAAGGGTTTGATTGGCTTATTCCGGCTCTGCGTTATGATTTAGTTGTAGCATTAATTAAGGCGTTGCCAAAAGCATTACGGCGCAACTTTGTTCCTGCGCCTAATTATGCACAAGCGTGCTTAGAAAAAATGGCGAATATCAATAATACTCAAGAAAGTTTAGTTGATGCATTAGCAAAACAACTGTTGCGTATGACTGGGGTTAGATTACCTGAAGATGTTTGGCAAGATGTTGAGTTGCCTGCGCACCTAACGATGAATTTTCAAGTAGTGAACGAGAAAGGTCAATTATTAAAACAGGGACGAGACCTTAATGAGTTGAAAGCACAATTACAAGGTAAGGTAAAAGCCTCGATTAAGCAAGTGGCAGAGAAGGGCATAGAGAAGTCTAAATTAACTGTTTGGGATTTTGGTAAGTTACCTCAAGGTTATGAGAAGAAAGTCGCTAATATGACTATTAAGGCATTTCCTGCATTAGTAGATCATAAAAGTAGTGTTGCCATTGAACTGTTTGAGCAAGAAGAGCATGCAGAGCAAGCGATGTTAAATGGTATTAGTCGACTCATTTTATTGAATATTCCATCACCATTAAAATATTTACAAGAAAAAATGCCTAATAAGGCTAAATTAGGTTTGTACTTCAATCCTTTTGGCTCTATTACTGATTTATTGCAAGATTGTATTCAGGGGGCATGTGTCTTTTTAGTTAAAGAGTATATGTTAGCTAAGAAAATGACTATTTTACCTCGGGATGAAAAAAGTTTTGAATTACTGCGTGAATATGTGCGTGCTGAAATATCAGATTGTGTCTTAACAGCGGCAATTAAAGTAGAACAAACATTAAGCTTAAGGCACGATATCGCGAGAAAGTTAAAAGGTAATGTAGCACTTAATGTAATTCAATCTCATAGTGATATTAAACAACAAAGTGAAGCCTTAGTTTTTAAAGGGTTTGTTAGTGCTTCAGGGTTTGACAAATTAGATGATATTACACGTTATTTAAAAGGTATTTTACGCCGATTAGAAAAGTTACCTATTGATCCTAACCAAGATAGGCTGAAGTTAATTGAAGTGAAGAAGGCAGTAGATTTATACACTAGTGTATTATCACAACAGCGTAAAGATAAACCTATAGCACAAGAAATTTTATTAACTAAGTGGATGATAGAAGAGTTTAGAATTTCACTTTTTTCTCAAAATTTAGGCACGGCACAGCCTATTTCTTTAAAGAGAATAATTAACCATTTAAAGGATTTTTCTTAGATTCTCTATAACTGTTATTTGACAGCAAGACTTAACCTCAGTATAAATACTTATCCTTTAAGTAAATTAGCCATAACCGTGCAAAACGAATGTGACTAAATGACTTAGATATTATCGTTTTTAAGTTTGATTATATTGAGGTACAAATGATAAATTTTGATGATAAACGTAATTTCTATCGCATGATGTTGAATACAGAGGTAGTTGTTACCATTATTGATGATGAATCCAATAGTCAGATAAAAGCGACTTGTCGAGATTTAAGTGCTACAGGTGTAGCTATTGAAGTTGAACATCCAATTGCGATGTCGACGCATGTAAAAATTAAGCTTAACTCCGCTTCTGACCAAATACAGTCACTCGATATACGGGGCAAAGTGGTTCGTATTGATGAAGAGTGTGACAATTTATATTTAATTGGAGTAGCAATAGAAGAATTAGATTAAAAATTGATTAACGGTATAAATTTTCTACAATATAAATAAATTATATTGTAGAAAATGATATAGGTAATTTTTTATTAATCTAATTCTTCATCAGTGGGCTTTATACTTGCTGCATGATGCCCTTTAGGACCGTCATTTAGCTCATAATTGACATCTTGACCAGCTTTAAGTGTGCGGTAACCCTCCATTTCAATAGTTGAATAGTGAGCGAAAATATCATCTCCACCACTATCAGGACGAATAAAACCGAAGCCTTTTGCGTTATTAAACCATTTAACTGTACCGTGAGCCATACTTCTACTTCCTCTATATCCTTTAGTATTATATGTCTTGCTATATATCAATTTTATAATTGACTTTAGCTCCTTTAAAAGAGAGATATAATGAAGCATAGACATAATTAAGTACGTGGCTAAAAAATAACCACTTAATGAATCGTAGATAAAATAAAAGATTAGTCAAGTGAATAATGAAAAAAAATATATTTTTTTTAACAAATAAGTTACAGCAAAAGTTATCAGCAGAGACTAATATAAAGATATGAGTAATTGGAAAGAGTTAATTGACAATCATGAGTTTATTGAAGAAGAAATAAAAGACGAAGTAGAAAAACCACCTAAGTATCATGTTTTTTTACTTAATGATGATTATACACCAATGGATTTTGTTATTGATGTCTTGTGTAAATTTTTTCATAAAAATTCAGAACAAGCTACCGACATCATGTTAACCGTTCATTATGAAGGCAAAGCGCTTTGTGGCACATATACTGCGGATATTGCTGAAACAAAAGTGGATCTTGTAGCACGTTATGCACTCGATAATGGCCATCCATTAATGTGTGTTTTAGAAAAAGCTTAATGTTCTCTTTTTAATTTAAAAGAGAAATTAGCAAGGAATTAAATTGGAGTACCTATGCTTAATAAAGATTTAGAAATTTCCCTTAACTTAGCTTTTCGTCAAGCCAAAGAGTACCGTCATGAGTTTATGACAGTTGAACACTTATTATTAGCACTATTAGACAATCCATCAGCTATTGAAGTTTTAAAGGCGTGTGGTGCAGATCTCAGTAAGATACAGACTAATTTACTTGAATTTATTCAAGAGACTACTCCCGTAATTCCAGCTGAAGAAGAAGAAAGAGAAACTCAACCAACTTTGGGATTTCAACGCGTATTACAACGTGCTGTGTTTCATGTGCAATCATCAGGTAAGAGCGAAGTCAATGGTGCCAATGTTTTGGTCGCTATTTTTAGTGAGCAAGAATCGCAAGCCGCCTACATATTGAAAAAAGCAGATATTAGTCGTTTAGATATTGTTAATTATATTTCACATGGTATTGCTAAAATAGGAAATGATTCGAGTAACTCACCTTTAGAAGATGGTGAACAAGTTGCTGAAGAAGAGCCGCGTACTATTGAAAACTTCTCTGTTAACCTTAACGAAGAAGCGTTAAAAGGCAATATAGACCCTTTAATTGGCCGAAATAGCGAGCTTGAAAGAACATTACAAGTATTAAGTCGTCGACGTAAAAATAATCCTTTATTTGTAGGTGAAGCCGGTGTTGGTAAAACGGCGATAGCTGAAGGGTTAGCAAATATGATTGTTAACGAGGACGTACCCGAATTTTTAAGTAATGCGACAATCTACTCTCTTGATATGGGCGCTTTGCTTGCAGGAACAAAATATCGTGGTGATTTTGAAAAACGCTTTAAAGCCTTATTAAAAGATCTAGAAACTGATGAGAATGCGATCTTATTCATTGATGAGATTCATACTATTATAGGCGCAGGTGCAGCATCTGGCGGAATGTTAGATGCTTCCAATTTACTCAAACCATTACTGTCAGCGGGTAAACTTCGTTGTATGGGCTCGACTACTTATCAAGAATATCAAAGTGTATTTGAAAAAGACCGAGCACTAGCAAGGCGCTTTCAAAAAATAGATATTGTTGAGCCAAGTGTGGAAGATACCACTAAGATTTTACAAGGGTTAAAAGAAAAATATGAATTGCATCATGGTATTCGGTATACCAACGCTGCTTTACGTGCAGCGGCTCAATTATCAGATAAATATATAAATGAACGTTTTTTACCTGATAAAGCGATTGATGTTATTGATGAAGCCGGTGCTAAACAACAACTTGTTGCCGCTTCAAAACGTAAAAAAACGATCAGTAATACTGATATTGAAAGTGTTGTGGCATCGATGGCTAGAATTCCTGAAAAATCAGTTTCTTCTACGGAAAAAGATAGCCTTAAAATGCTTGATCGCAACCTAAAACTAGTCGTATTTGGTCAAGATCAAGCAATAGAAGAGTTATCATCGGTTATTCGTCTTTCACGTGCCGGTTTAGGTGAAGAAGAAAAACCTGTAGGATCTTTCTTATTTGCAGGCCCTACAGGGGTTGGTAAAACAGAAGTAACAAAACAGCTAGCTAAAATATTAGGTGTTGAATTACTACGTTTTGATATGTCCGAATATATGGAAAAACATGCGGTTAGTCGCTTAATTGGTGCTCCTCCTGGTTATGTAGGTTATGAACAAGGCGGCTTACTTACTGATGCAGTAATCAAGAACCCTCATGCGGTAGTATTGCTTGATGAAATAGAAAAAGCTCACGAGGATGTTTACAATATTTTATTACAAGTAATGGACCATGGTACATTAACCGATAATAATGGACGTAAAGCGGATTTTAGAAATATTATACTAGTGCTTACAACCAATGCCGGTGTTCAAGAAACTGTACGTCAGTCTATTGGCTTTAAACAACAAGATCATAGCTTAGATGCTATGAGTGAAATTAATAAAGTATTTTCGCCGGAATTTAGAAACCGCCTTGATAATATTGTCTGGTTTAATCATCTTGATAATGAGGTTATTCAACAAGTTGTTGATAAATTTATTGTTGAGCTACAAGCAAAACTTGACGAAAAAGGTGTTTCTTTAGAGTTAACACGTGACGCTAAAAAGTGGCTTGCTGAGCATGGTTACGATAAAGCAATGGGCGCTCGTCCAATGTCTCGTTTGATACAAGAAAAGCTTAAAAAAGAGTTGGCTAATGAACTACTCTTTGGTGAGTTAACTAATGGTGGTGTTGCTAAAGTAGGTGTTAAGAAAGATAAGTTAGTTATTTCTTTTGAAAATAAAAAAGAGTTAATTTCTGAAAAATAAAAATTAACTCTGCTAACAGTTAAAGTCTTATATTCTTATCGAGTATAAGACTTTTTTATTGCTTCCGATAATAAGAATAAATACCTGTTATACATGAGGTATTTAAAACCATCCTATCAGTCTATCTTTTTACATTTAACTGTATTTCAAAGTAATATCGTTAATTTTTCTTCTAGCTCAGCTTTTAAGCAATTGCCATAATTTTAGGGATCCTACTATGCTACATTGGCTTTAAAGCCTTAATGTATTTGGTAGTAGTAATATGTAGTAATAATAGTAGTAAGCATAACGATTATAAATAAGATGAAAATAGGCGAAACAAATTATTGCGAATTTTTCTGTAGGTCGGCAAACTACTAATCTTAGTTTTATCAACCGGTTGAGAGTTTTCTTTTTTTAAGGTGAAAATATCATTTAACTGGCTATTGAGAGCGGTATCAAAACATTCAAGATTAATCTCAAAATTTAACTCTAAACTTCTAGCATCCCAGTTGGAGGAGCCTATAAATGACCATATATCATCAATAATAACTATTTTACTATGATCAAAAGGCCTTTTGTTTTTATATATTTTTATCCCATGCTCCATTATTCTTAAAAAATTAGCTTCCATTACCCAGTCTAAAAACCGTATATCCGTATGCTCTGGAATAATAATCTCAATCAATACCCCTCGTAATGCCGCGGCGTGAAGAGAAGTCATTAATGTATGGTCAGGCAAAAAATATGGTGTAATTATTTTGACACGCTTTTGTGCGCATACTAAGGCATTAATTAATGTCCAACGTATTCTATTATGGTGCTCGTCTGGGCCATCTTGAATAACGCGAGCAACCACAGGCTTATCAGCATTATTTTTTTCTGGGGTAGGACGATACTGAGGAAATTGAAGTGTTTCTTGTGTTGCAAAAAACCAATCTTCGATAAATACCTGACTAATCTGATCAATTACAGGGCCTGTTACTTTAAAGTGAACATCATCGATGGGGTTTTCTGCCAACTTAACAAGATTATTTTGACTGACATTCATCCCGCCAATATAGGCTTCTTCACCATCTACACAAAGTATCTTTCTATGGTTTCTAAGATTAATAAACCGAATGCCCGTTAGTGAAATGGCTGGCAAAAAACGCATAGCTTTTATGCCTTGTTTTTTTAAAGCGCGATCTGATTTATGCCAACCATAGCCAATGCCTATACCGTCTAATAAAATATTTACAATCACACCTCTTTTATGTGCAACGGTTACAGCTTGGATAAATTGTCGCCCAATTGAATCATAATCGAAAATGTAACTTGATAAAACAATATGGTGTTTCGCAGATTCAATTGATTTAATCATGGCAGGATAGGCCATATCTCCATTAATAAGCGGTTCAATACTGTTATTTGCAACATAATTGACAGAATGAATAGAGTGGCCAGATGTAATGATTGAATGCCAGTTTTCAGGGATATTGGTAAACTTTTTTTGCTTACCTTGTTGGCTAACGCTTTTTTTAAGCATATTAGGGTGTTTTTTTTGAGCTAAACGTTTGATGCGATTTATACCAAATAGCCAATAAAATAAGCTTCCAATAACAGGTGAAAGTATCACTAGCCCAATCCAAGCCAATGAGGTACGTTCATTTTCTTTAAAAAGCAGTACGTGTACTGATGTCATAAGAGATAAGCTAATATGAAAGATAACTATGATCGTTACCCAATGGGTAGTGAGCCATTGAACCAATGTTTCGAATAATTGCATAATACCCAACTAAAATAATGTGAAACTAAGTAATAACGGATTGCAAAAAATGCTCAAAGAAATTTACAATATTATCTCAACTTATCTAATAGAAATCGTTGATTTCGATTATATTTTTGTAATTTTTTTAGCAACAACATTTGCTTCAATTGCATATTTTATGGCGATAACTTACATCATTACACAAATGGATTCACAATACTTTATCCGTAAAGAGTTCCCGAATGATATCGCTAATAAAAAGAAACAATTAACCTCAATGAGTCGCAGCATAACCTACGTAATTAGCTTAGCAAAAGTCATGATTGGAATAGTCTTGATTGTGTCTGGTCTCGTGATGTTAGTGCTACCTGGCCAAGGCATAATCACATTATTAATCGGTCTGAGTTTAGTGCCATTTCCTGGTAAGAATAAGATTGAAAAAAATCTACTTGCTCGAAAATCAGTGCAGCATTCTCTAAATTGGATTCGAGTAAAAGCCAATAAAGCTCCCTTTATTTTTGACTAATATTAAGGGCTATTATTTATCAAGCCTGATAGACGATACCTATATTAAAAATATCACGGATTAAGTGATAGCACGAAATGTTCGTTCTACGGTATTTCAGCTTTATGACTTTTTATTGATTTGTGTTGTCATTGTGATTAAAAGATCTTTTATCTATAGCCAGTAAGCGCATAATGATTTCTGAAGCTTATGCTATTCATCGTTTTATACAATATATTTTGTTAACGGGCCGCACTGGAGTGATTTATGGATTTTAAAGATTATTACAAAGTAATGGGGATCAATCGAGATTCAACGTCGGATGAAATTAAGCGTGCCTATAAAAAGTTAGCGAGAAAATATCATCCTGACGTTAATAAAGCTGCTGACGCAGAAGTTCGTTTTAAAGAGGTTGGTGAAGCATATGCGGTACTAAAAGATCCCGATAAACGTGCTTCTTATGATCAACTTGGTAGCGACTGGCAATCAGGACAAGATTTTAATCCACCACCTGATTGGGATGCTGGGTTTGAATTTAAGGATGGTGGGTCAAGCGGAGCAAGTCAGGCAGACTTTAGTGATTTCTTTGATTCATTATTTGGTAGAGGATATGGCTCACAGAAACCAAACAATCAACATCAAGCTGATTATAAGACCCGTGGTGAAGATCACCATGCTAAAGTGGTGATTGATCTTGAAGACGCATATCTTGGTGCAACAAGGAGTATTGTACTTCAGTCACCGGAGTTGGATAAGCAAGGGCATGTTGTAAATAAACAACGTACCTTGAAAATTAAAATCCCCAGAGGTGTCAAAGAAGGTCAACGTATCCGATTATCCGGTCAAGGTACGCCAAGTCACGGGGGAGGGGCCGCAGGAGATCTTTATCTAGAATTATCATTCAATACTCACTCTATTTATCGTGTGGTCGAGCATGATGTATATCTCGACTTACCCATCACTCCTTGGGAAGCTGCGCTGGGTGCAACGGTTAAAGTGCCAACACCATTAGGTCCAGTAGATTTAAAAATTGTACCTGCGACAAAAAGTGGCCAGAAGCTTCGTTTAAAAGCGCGTGGTATTCCTGCTAAAACAGCAGGTGATTTATACGTAGTAACTCAGATTGTTTTACCACCGGCCGACAGTGAGACTGCTAAAGCGATCTATAAAAAAATGCAAGATGAATTAGACTTTAACCCTCGAACCTTATTAGGAGTATAAACTAATGAAAGAAATAATATTAGACGGTGTACTTATCGATGACGAGGCTGAATTTTCTCTTGAGGAACTGTCTTATGCGTGTTCAAGTTCTACAGAGTGGGTTATAGCACTAGTTGAAGTTGGAGTATTAGACCCTATTAATTATCAAGCAACACCAGTAGAGCAGACGAGCTGGATATTTTCAGTTTATAGTTTTAAACGTGCTCGAACTGCTATGAGGCTTCAACGGGATCTTGGTGTTAATCAAGCAGGGATCGCTCTTGCTTTGGATTTACTAGAGAAAATTGAAAGATTAGAGTCAACATTAGCGCTGTGTAATGAACCAGTGACACATGCCTGACTAAATAATGAGTACAGTCCATCGTTATGTTGTTATTACTTGAGTCAGCTTGAGTTATAAGGTGAGTTATAGGTGGGTATATTTTAGGCAAGAAAAAAGGCTACGATTTCTCGTAGCCTTTAATATGGCTCCCTGCTCTTTGTATGATAAGGGCTTGAACCAGTGACACATGCCTGGCTAATAATGAGTACAGTCCATCGCTATGTTTTTATTACTTAAATCAGCTTGAGTTATAAGGTGAGTTATAGATGAGTATATTTTAGGCAAGAAAAAAGGCTACGATTTCTCGTAGCCTTTAATGTGGCTCCCCAAACTGGGCTTGAACCAGTGACACATGGATTAACAGTCCATCGCTCTACCAACTGAGCTATTGGGGAA
>NZ_JAUOPW010000041.1:0-19072 GCF_030547795.1 Colwellia sp. 5_MG-2023
TTACCGTGATCAACGTGACCGATTGTACCAACGTTAACATGCGGTTTATTACGTTCAAATTTTTCTTTAGCCATTTTTCAATTACCTTAAAGTTTCTTTGCTATAAAAAATAAAAGCAACAGTCAAAACGACCGCGCTTGTTGTAAATCATTAATGGAACCCTAACGAGTTTCCATTATTTTTTGTGCTACCAATTTCGGTGCTTCATTATACTGCTGAAACTCCATAGAGTAAGATGCACGACCTTGTGTAGCACTACGCAAGTCGGTAGCATAACCGAACATTTCGGCTAAGGGTACCAATGCATTTACAATTTTCGAACCTGCTGGACCTTCGTCCATACCGTCAATAATACCTCGACGGCGGTTTAAATCCCCTACAACATCACCCATATTGGCTTCAGGTGTAGTTACTTCAACTTTCATTATCGGCTCTAAGATAACAGGATTCGCTTCAAGCGCCCCTTTTCTAAAGCCCATAGATGCAGCGACTTTAAATGCCATCTCGTTAGAGTCGACATCATGAAAAGAGCCATCATAAAGTGTAACCTTTATATCTAATAATGGATAACCAGCGACAACACCACTGTCCATTTGCTCTTTACAACCTTTTTCGATCGCAGGGATAAATTCTTTTGGTACAGTACCGCCAACGATTTCGTTAACAAACTCGAAACCAGCACCTTCTTCATTTGGCTCCATTTTCAACCAAACATGACCATATTGTCCTTTACCACCTGATTGACGAACAAATTTACCTTCAACTTCAACCGTACTGCGAATTGTTTCTCGGTAAGAAACTTGTGGATTACCAACATTACATTCAACGCCAAATTCACGCTTCATACGCTCAACAAGAATATCTAAGTGTAGCTCACCCATACCTGATATAATTGTTTGTCCAGTTTCGTCATCCGTTGCCACTTTAAATGACGGATCTTCTGCAGCCAGTTTACCTAATGCAATACCCATTTTTTCTTGGGCTGCAAGTGTTCTAGGCTCTACTGCAACCGAAATAACCGGTTCAGGAAACTCCATACGCTCAAGTGTAATTACATTTCCACCGTCACATAAAGTATCACCCGTAGTCACATCTTTCAAACCTATTGCTGCAGCAATATCACCCGCACGCACTTCTTGAATTTCTTTTCTGTCATTTGCATGCATTTGAACAATACGGCCGAAACGTTCTTTTTTGCCTTTAACGGGATTATAAACACTATCTCCAGTCTTCACTACACCTGAATATACACGGAAGAAAGTTAATGTTCCAACAAAGGGATCAGTCGCAATTTTAAAAGCCAGTGCTGAAAATGGTGCACTGTCATCTGCTGGACGAGTTCCTTCTGTTTCATCTTTATCATCATTAATACCAGTAATCGCTGCTACTTCTGTAGGCGAAGGTAAGTATTCAATAACCGCATCTAGTACCGCTTGCACACCTTTATTTTTAAAAGCACTGCCACAGCCACATAAAATGATCTCATTCGAAATAGTTCTAGCGCGTAAACCTACTTTTATTTCATCTTCAGTTAAATCACCTTCTTCAAGGTATTTATCCATTAAGTCATCATTAGCTTCAGCAGCTTCAGATACTAAATTGTCACGCCACTCTTCAGCAATATCCTGTAAATCAGTTGGAATATCTTCATAGCTGAAAGTCATACCATGATCATCTTCATTCCAGTTGATAGCTTTCATTTTAACAAGGTCAACAATACCTTGAAAGTCATCTTCAGCACCAATGGGAATATAGATAGGCACAGCATTAGCACCTAAACGCGTTTTAAGTTGTTCTACAACTGAGAAAAAGTTAGCACCTGTTCTATCCATTTTATTAACGAATACTATGCGAGGTACTTCATATTTTTCCATTTGACGCCAAACAGTTTCTGTTTGTGGCTGAACACCAGATGAACCACATAACACAAGTACAGCACCATCAAGCACACGTAGTGAACGCTCAACTTCAATCGTAAAATCAACGTGACCAGGCGTATCAATAATATTGATATGATGATCATCAAATTGTGCTTCCATCCCCTTCCAGAAACAAGTGATTGCGGCAGAGGTGATAGTTATACCACGCTCTTGCTCTTGCTCCATCCAGTCTGTAGTTGCGGCACCGTCGTGAACTTCACCAATTTTATGTGATAAACCAGTATAAAATAATATACGTTCCGTGGTTGTCGTTTTACCTGCATCTACATGCGCACAAATACCGATATTACGATAGCGCTCTATAGGGGTTATACGGGCCAATTTTAATTCCTCTTGCAGTTATTAATTTACTTAAAAGTTAAATTAAATATCTTAAACCGAGTTCAGGTTAAATAATTAAATCAATTAAACATTTAATTGCGTAAACACTTAATTTATTTAACTATGATAAAAAACACATATTGTAAAAACAAGTATGGCTAGCAAGAATAATCTTGCTAGCCATGTGCTTACCCAAAGATAAGTCTTTAAGTAAGCATTACATTCAAACAGTACTTGGTTATTACCAGCGGTAGTGAGCGAATGCTTTGTTAGCTTCAGCCATACGGTGAACGTCTTCACGTTTCTTAACCGCTGAACCTTTGCTGTCAGACGCATCTAACATTTCGTTAGCTAGGCGCTGAGCCATTGATTTTTCACCACGTTTACGAGCTGCTTCAACTAACCAACGCATGGCTAGTGCATTACGACGCACTGGACGTACTTCAACTGGCACTTGATAAGTTGAACCACCAACACGACGAGATTTAACTTCGACTTGTGGACGGATGTTATCTAATGCTTCTTCGAACATCTCTAAATGAGTTTTCTCAGTATTTTTTTCAGTTAAAATGTCTAATGCACCGTAAACAATTTTTTCTGCAGTAGATTTTTTACCATCAACCATAAGGATGTTGATGAATTTTGCTAAAAGTTCGTTATGGAACTTAGGATCTGGCAATATTTTACGTTGCCCTACGACGCGTCTTCTTGGCATCTTAATTCTCCGTGTTATTCAGGTTTTACCCAAAATATATAAATTTTAAAAATTTGTTAATTTGGCCTTACTTAACGTTTCTCATCTTTTATCTACCAAGTAGATAAAGAGGGGAAAACTTAAGATTTAGGTCGTTTAGCACCGTATTTAGAACGGCCTTGTCTTCTATCGCTTACACCAGAACAATCTAGCGCGCCACGAACGGTGTGATAACGCACACCTGGTAAATCTTTAACACGACCACCACGGATTAAAATCACGCTATGCTCTTGTAAGTTATGACCTTCACCACCGATGTATGAAGTTACTTCGAAGCCGTTAGTTAAACGAACACGAGCTACTTTACGTAATGCTGAGTTAGGTTTTTTTGGTGTAGTTGTGTACACACGAGTACAAACGCCACGACGTTGTGGACAAGCTTGTAACGCCGGAACGTTACTTTTTGTTACTTGTCTAACACGTGGTTTACGTACTAGTTGGTTAATAGTTGCCATTATAGCTCCTGATTAGATAAAACAATGGGTAATTTTTATTGACTAAGTTTGCCAAATCACCCGCTAATAAACGTGAAATAATCTTACCTTAAAATTCAATGTCTACTAGGCACAGAATATAAGGTCGCGAAATTCTATAGGTCAATGGCCTAAGTGTCAAGTTATTAGTGAGGTTTCGGGTAACTATAGGCATAAAAAAACCGCACTCAAAAGAGTACGGTTTTTTATTTAATATTTATCATTTTAAAAGCTAAACAGTCTGTTCAACTCTAGATGATTAGTATTAACTTATTACGAGCCTAAGTCTGCACTTAAAGCATCAGCTAACGCTTTTTCAGCATCATCAGCAGATACTGTAGTATCTTCATGTGCGTCAAAAGCTGCTTTGGCTTTAGCACGTTCTTGATGATAAGCATAACCTGTACCTGCAGGAATTAAGCGACCAACAATAACGTTTTCTTTCAAGCCACGTAAGCCATCTTTCTTACCAGCAACAGCTGCTTCAGTAAGTACACGAGTCGTTTCTTGGAAAGATGCAGCTGAAATGAATGATTCAGTTGCCAATGATGCTTTAGTAATACCCATCATTTGCATTTCATATTCAGCAGGCTGTTTGCCTTGCTCTTCAAGTTCACGGTTTGCGATATTAACGCGCGCCACTTCAACTTGCTCACCTTTAAGGAACTCACTATCACCCGCATCAAGAATTTCACACTTACGGATCATTTGACGTACGATAACTTCGATATGCTTATCGTTAATCTTAACACCCTGTAAGCGGTATACTTCTTGTACTTCGTTTACGATATAGTTTGCTACAGGAGCAACACCACGTAAACGTAAGATATCATGTGGAGACTCTGGACCATCGGCAATAACTTCACCTTTAGCCACTTGCTCACCTTCAAACACGTTTAATTGACGTGTTTTAGGTATCATCTCTTCGTATACTTCTCCGCTAGGTTGAGTGATTAATAAACGCACTTTACCTTTGGTTTCTTTACCGAAGCCAATAACACCTGTTTTCTCTGCAAGGATAGCAGGTAGTTTAGGTTTACGCGCTTCAAATAAATCAGCAACACGAGGAAGACCACCCGTGATATCACGAGTTTTCGAACTTGCTTGTGGTATACGAGCTAACGCATCACCAATACTTACATCGGCACCATCTTCAAGGTTAACGATTGCATTACCTGGTAAATAGTAAAGTGCTGGAATTTCAGTACCCGCGATCATTACATCTTTACCTTTAGCATCGACTAGTTTCAATGCTGGACGCATTTCTTTACCACTAGCGCTACGTTGTGCAGCTTCAGTAATAACAATGCTTGATAAACCAGTTAATTCATCTGTTTGACGAACCATAGTTACGCCATCAATCAAATCAACAAACTGTACTTTACCTTTTACTTCAGTAATGATTGGATGAGTATGCGGATCCCAGTTGGCAATAGTATCGCCAGCAGTAACAGCTTCGCCATCATTCTTAGAAAGTACAGCACCGTAAGGTACTTTGTAGTTTTCAGTTACACGACCCATTTCATCAATAACGGTAAGTTCTGATGAACGTGAAGTAATAACAAGATGCTTATCTGAGTTAGTAACAAATTTAGCATTTTGTAACTTCAATGTACCTGAATTGTTAACTTGTACGCTGTTTTCAGCAGAAGCTCTTGATGCTGCACCACCGATATGGAATGTACGCATGGTAAGCTGAGTACCTGGTTCACCAATTGATTGTGCTGCCACAACACCAATTGCTTCACCTTGGTTAATCATATGACCACGAGCCAAATCACGGCCGTAACAATATGCACAAATACCAAAATCTGTTTTACAAGTAATAATTGAACGTACTTTTATTTGATCTACTGAATTCTCTTCAATAACATCACACAAAGCTTCATCTATTAACGTGTTACGAGGAAGTAATACTTCATCAGTGTTTGGAATTAATACATCTTCACAAACTACACGACCTAACACACGCTCACGTAACGGCTCAACAACATCACCACCTTCAATCAATGGCGTCATTAATAAGCCATCTTCTGTACCACAGTCGTGCTCTGTTACTACTAAATCTTGTGCAACATCAACTAAACGACGAGTTAAGTAACCCGAGTTAGCTGTTTTAAGTGCCGTATCGGCCAAACCTTTACGCGCACCATGTGTTGAGATGAAGTATTCAGATACATTCAAACCTTCACGGAAGTTAGCTTTGATTGGTGTTTCGATGATTGAACCATCTGGTTTAGCCATCAAGCCACGCATACCCGCTAACTGACGAATCTGTGCAGCACTACCACGAGCACCGGAGTCAGCCATCATAAAGATAGAGTTAAATGAATCTTGCTCTTCCATTACACCATCACGGTTTAGGATTTGCTCTTTTGATAAGTTATCCATCATCGCTTTAGATACTTTTTCGTTCGCAGACGACCAAATATCAATAACTTTGTTGTATTTCTCACCAGCAGTAACAAGACCTTGGTCAAACTGTGCTTGAATTTCAGCAACTTCAGCTTCTGAATCTTCAATGATAGTGTACTTAGCATCAGGAATAACCATATCGTCGATACCAACAGAAGCACCAGCGATCATTGCATAATGGAAACCTGTATACATAATATGGTCAGCGAATATTACAGTATCTTTTAAACCAAGGTTACGATAAGCATGGTTAATCAACTTTGAGATAGCTTTTTTAGCTAACGGTTGATCAATAACGTCATATGGTAAACCTTTAGGACAAACTTGCCATAAAATAGCACGACCTACAGTAGTATCACGTAAACTAACTTTTTCTTCGAATTCGCCATTCGCATTTTTAACATGCTCAGTAATACGAATTTTAACACGTGCATGAAGCTCAGCTGCGCCGGTACGGTAAGCTTTTTCAGCTTCTTTAGTATCAACAAATACCATACCTTCACCTAAACCATTCACACGATCACGTGTTAGGTAATAAAGACCTAATACAACATCTTGTGATGGAACGATGATTGGCTCACCATTTGCTGGCGCTAATACGTTGTTAGTTGACATCATCAACGTACGTGCTTCCATTTGTGCTTCGATTGTCAACGGTACATGTACCGCCATTTGGTCACCATCGAAATCGGCATTGTATGCCGCACAAACTAATGGGTGAAGATGAATTGCTTTACCTTCAATTAGCACTGGTTCAAACGCTTGGATACCTAATCTATGCAATGTTGGTGCACGGTTAAGCATTACTGGATGTTCACGGATTACTTCATCAAGTACATCCCAAACTTCAGCGCCTTCACGTTCAACTAATTTCTTAGCTGCTTTGATAGTTGTCGCTAAACCACGACGCTCTAATACACCGTAGATAAATGGTTTGAATAATTCCAATGCCATTTTCTTTGGTAAACCACATTGATGTAATTTCAATGTTGGACCAACAGTGATTACAGAACGACCTGAGTAATCTACACGCTTACCAAGTAAGTTTTGACGGAAACGACCTTGCTTACCTTTAATCATATCGGCAAGTGATTTAAGAGGACGTTTGTTAGAACCAGTAATAGCACGACCACGACGACCGTTATCTAAAAGTGCATCAACAGATTCTTGTAACATACGTTTTTCGTTACGTACGATAATATCTGGAGCAACTAAGTCTAGAAGACGTTTTAAACGATTGTTACGGTTAATAACACGACGGTAAAGATCATTAAGATCTGAAGTCGCGAAACGACCGCCATCTAGTGGTACTAATGGACGTAAATCAGGCGGTAAAATAGGTAGAACATTCATAATCATCCACTCAGGCTTATTGCCTGAAGCAGCGAATGCTTCCATTAATTTTAAACGCTTAGTAATTTTCTTACGTTTAGTCTCACTACCAATCTCTGGCAATTCTTCACGCATCTGCGCTACTTCACCGTCAAGATCAATTTGTTGTAGTAAAGCTAATACCGCTTCAGCACCCATTAGGGCATCGAATTCATCACCATGTTCTTCTAACGCATCAAGATACTCTTCTTCCGTTAAAATTTGGCTTTTTTCTAGTGTTGTCATACCTGGTTCGGTAACAACATAAGATTCGAAATAAAGCACACGTTCAATATCACGTAACGTCATATCAAGTAATAAACCAATACGCGAAGGTAATGATTTTAAAAACCAAATATGCGCAACAGGGCTAGCTAATTCAATATGCCCCATACGTTCACGACGAACTTTAGTTAAGGTAACCTCAACGCCACATTTCTCACAGATAACACCGCGATGTTTTAAACGCTTGTATTTACCACAAAGACATTCATAGTCTTTTACTGGTCCAAAAATACGCGCACAAAATAAACCATCACGTTCTGGTTTAAACGTACGATAGTTAATGGTTTCAGGCTTTTTAACTTCACCAAATGACCAAGAACGTACCAAGTCCGGCGATGCTAGACCGATGCGAATACCATCAAAATCTTCTGTTTGATTTTGTTGCTTAAGAAACTTAAGTAAATCTTTCACACTATTCTCCTGTCGGAGTTAAATCTCTAGAAGAAGGTAAATATCTTACCTTCTCCCCTTACTGCGTCACAGGTTATGTTAATAACCTGTGGTCAGCTACTTATTACTTAGAGCCTAATCTAAGTCTAGTTCAATATTTATACCTAAAGAACGAATTTCTTTAAGTAATACATTGAATGACTCAGGAATACCCGGATCCATACGATGATCACCATCAACTAAGTTTTTATACATCTTAGTACGACCAGCAACATCATCAGACTTAACCGTTAGCATTTCTTGTAGAGTATAAGCTGCACCATATGCTTCTAGTGCCCATACTTCCATCTCACCAAAACGCTGGCCACCGAACTGAGCTTTACCACCAAGTGGTTGCTGAGTTACTAATGAGTATGAACCAGTTGAACGCGCATGCATTTTGTCATCAACTAAATGGTTTAGTTTCAACATATACATGTAGCCAACAGTTACAGGACGTTCAAACTCACGACCTGTACGTCCATCAGTTAATGTAAACTGACCACTTTGAGGCATATCTGCAAGTTTAAATAACTCTTTAATTTCTTTTTCTGCAGCGCCATCAAATGCTGGTGTTGCAATCGGTAAACCTGCACGCAAGTTACCGGCTAAACGCAATACTTCATCATCAGAGAAACTAGCAACATCAACTTCTTGACGAGATTCACCGACATTGTAAACTTCTTGAAGGAAGTTACGTAGTTTATGAATTTCTTGTTGTGCTTCTAACATACGATTGATTTTTTCACCGATACCGCGACACGCCATACCTAAATGAGTTTCTAAAATCTGACCGATGTTCATACGTGATGGAACACCTAATGGGTTAAGCACTACATCTACTGGCACACCGTATTGATCGTATGGCATATCTTCAACAGGTACTACGTTTGAAATAACACCTTTGTTACCATGACGACCAGCCATTTTATCACCTGGCTGAATACGACGTTTAACAGCTAAATAAACTTTAACTATTTTTAATACGCCTGGTTGTAAATCATCACCTTGCGTGATCTTACGACGTTTAACTTCAAACTTCTTATCGAAATCTTCTTTAATGTTGTCGTATTGCTCAGCAATTTGTTCAAGTTCAGCTTGTTGTTCTTCATTAGATAAGTTTTGCGTTAACCACTTATCACGAGACATTGAAGTTAAATCTGATTCACTTAAGCCTGCAGACAATAATAATTTCTTAGTACGTGCGTAAATACCATCTTCTAAAATGCTTAGTTCATCGCCAAGATCTTTCTTAACTTCTCTAAGTTGCATTTCTTCAATTTCTACTGCACGAGCATCTTTTTCAACACCGTCGCGCGTAAATATTTGAACATCAATGATAGTACCTTTTACTGAATTTGGTACACGTAAAGAGCTGTCTTTAACATCAGCCGCTTTCTCACCAAAAATTGCACGTAAAAGTTTTTCTTCTGGTGTTAATTGCGTTTCACCTTTAGGAGTAACTTTACCCACTAAAATATCACCGCCATTAACTTCAGCACCAATATAAACAACACCAGCTTCATCTAATTTAGATAACGCTGACTCACCAACATTAGGAATATCAGCAGTAATTTCTTCTGATCCTAATTTAGTATCACGAGCGATACACGTTAGTTCTTGAATATGAATAGTAGTAAATCTGTCTTCAATTGCTACACGCTCAGATAACAACATTGAATCTTCAAAGTTGTAACCATTCCAAGGCATGAAAGCGATACGCATGTTTTGACCTAAAGCCAATTCACCCATATCTGTAGAAGGACCATCAGCTAATACATCACCACGTACAACAGGTTCACCCATACGACACACTGGACGTTGGTTGATACAAGTGTTTTGGTTAGAACGTGTATATTTAGTTAAGTTATAAATATCAATACCGGCTTCACCAGCATGCATTTCTTTTTCATTAACTTTAACAACAATACGTGAAGCATCAACATAACTGACTACACCACCACGTTTAGCTACGGCTGTAACACCAGAATCAACTGCTACAACTTTTTCCATACCAGTACCAACTAACGGCTTATCTACGATAAGTGTTGGTACTGCTTGACGTTGCATGTTCGATCCCATCAAAGCACGGTTAGCATCATCGTGTTCAAGGAATGGAATAAGTGACGCAGCAACAGAAATAATTTGTTGTGGCGATACATCCATATACTGAACTTCAGCAGGTGCTTTTAATGTAAATTCATTTTTATGACGACAGTTAACTAAGTCTTCAGTTAACTTATTATCTGCGTCATTTACAGCGTTTGCCTGAGCGATAACAAAGTTACCCTCTTCAATTGCTGATAAATAATCAATATCATTAGTCACTACACCGTCAATAACTTTGCGGTATGGAGTTTCTAAGAAACCAAAATCATTAGTACGTGCGTAACAAGAAAGCGAGTTGATCAAACCAATGTTTGGACCCTCTGGCGTTTCGATTGGACAAACACGACCGTAATGCGTTGGATGTACATCTCGTACTTCAAAACCAGCACGTTCACGCGTTAAACCACCTGGACCTAATGCAGAAATACGACGCTTATGCGTTACCTCTGATAACGGGTTGTTTTGATCCATAAACTGAGACAACTGTGAAGAGCCAAAGAACTCTTTCACTGCCGCAGAAATTGGTTTAGCGTTGATTAAATCTTGTGGCATGATTGCATCTAAGTCACCAAGACTTAAACGTTCACGTACAGCACGCTCAACACGAACTAAACCTACACGGAATTGGTTTTCAGCCATTTCACCAACAGAGCGAATACGACGGTTACCTAAATGATCGATATCATCAACTTCACCTTTACCGTCACGAATGTCGATTAAGGTTTTCATTACTGAAACAATATCTTCTTTAGATAAAATACCAGAACCGATATCATCAGCATTACCAACACGACGGTTAAACTTCATACGACCTACAGTAGATAAGTCATAACGTTCAGAAGCGAAGAATAAATTATTAAATAATGTATCTGCTGCATCTTTTGTCGGTGGCTCGCCTGGGCGCATCATACGGTAAATTTCAACTAACGCTTCTAAGCGGTTAGTTGAGCTATCAACACGTAACGTATCTGACATATATGAACCAACATCGAATTCATTCATATATAAAGTAGATATTGTTTTATGACCTGCTTGGCTAAGCTCTGCTAATAACTCCAACGTTAATTCAGCATTTGCTTCAGCAACAACTTCACCCGTAGACTTGTCGATATAAGCTTTTGATAAAACTTTACCAACAATATATTCAGCTGGTACTTCTAATTTATCAATTTTTGCTTTTTCTAAAGAACGAATGTGTCGTGCAGTGATACGACGACCTGATTCAACTAATACTTCACCTTTCTTAATTGAAATGTCGAATGTAGCAGTTTCACCACGAAGACGATCAGGAATAAGATCCATGACCAACTTATCACCTTTGATAACAAAGTTAGTTGTGTCATAGAAAATATCTAAAATTTCTTCTGTAGAATATTCTAATGCACGTAGCATGATTGACGCTGGTAATTTACGACGTCTATCGATACGAACAAATAAATTATCTTTTGGATCAAATTCAAAATCTAACCATGAACCACGGTAAGGAATAACGCGTGCGTTATATAAAACTTTACCCGATGAATGCGTTTTACCTTTATCGTGATCAAAGAATACACCAGGAGAACGGTGTAATTGTGAAACGATAACACGCTCAGTACCATTAATTACAAAAGTACCGTTATCTGTCATCAACGGGATTTCACCCATGTACACTTCTTGTTCTTTGATATCTTTTACAGTACCTGCCGGAGCTTCTTTATCGTAAACCACTAAACGTAATTTAACGCGTAGCGGTGCAGAATAAGTTACACCACGTATTTGACATTCTTTAACATCAAATAACGGTTCACCTAAACGATAGCTTACATATTGTAATTCTGAGCTACCTGAATAAGCTTTAATTGGGAAAATAGAACGGAAAGCAGCCTCTAGACCGGTTTCACCTGTGGTATCAATATCAATAAACTTGCGGAAAGAATCGAGTTGAATGGACAACAAAAATGGATATTCCATTACTTGTGCACTTTTACCAAAGTCCTTTCTAATTCGCTTTTTCTCAAAGTATGAGTAAGCCATGGGGTTCCTCAGCTTGCTGGTTATGGCCAAATCTGCCTTGTAAGTTTTCCTTACATAGACAGGTTATTTAGATAATGTTTACGTCTAAACATTACTAGATGATCAAAAGTCATCTAACACTTAATAATGCACTGTTTTCTTAAAAAAACATATTATGTTTTTCTAGCAATAAAAAGCGCAAAAAGGCCGGTGACGTTTAAATCACCAGCCATGCCTTTTCAGGCAAATAATCTGTTTATTAACAGACTATTTGATCTCAACAGAAGCACCAGCTTCTTCAAGAGTTTTCTTAAGCTCTTCTGCTTCAGCTTTATCTACGCCTTCTTTAAGCGTACCAAGAGCTTCAACTAAGTCTTTAGCTTCTTTAAGGCCTAAACCTGTAGCGCCACGAACTGCTTTGATTACTGCAACTTTCTTCTCACCGAAGCCAGTTAAAACAACGTCAAATTCACTTTGTTCTTCAGCAGAACCACCAGCGTCACCGCCAGCAACAGCAACAGCTGCAGCAGCTGATACGCCGAATTTTTCTTCCATTGCTTCGATTAATGCAACAACGTCCATTACTGACATTTCAGCAACTGCGTTTAAGATATCGTCTTTTGAAATAGACATACTATAATTTCCTAATTTTAATTAAACAGATTTTTTTTATAAAAAATACTGTTTGAAATAACTATAAATACAAAAAGCTTGGTTTTAAGCAATAAACTTAAATAACCTATGCAGCTTCTTGTTCTTTCTGATCGCGAACTGCAGCAATCGTGCGGACTAATTTGCCTGCAGATGCTTCTTTCATAGCGCTCATTAAACGGGCAATAGCTTCGTCGTAAGTAGGTAGCTTAGCTAACATATTTACGTCTACAACATTACCTTCAAATGCAGCTGCTTTTAATTCAAATTTTTCGTTAGTTTTAGCGAAATCAGTGAATAAACGTGCAGCAGCACCTGGATGTTCGTTTGAAAATGCAATTAATGTAGGTCCTTTAAATGTGTCATCAACACATTCAAATTCAGTACCAGCTACTGCACGACGTGCTAATGTGTTACGGACAACTTTCATCCATACGCCATTCTCACGTGCTTGCTTACGTAGCACTGTAATTGCTTCAACTGTTACACCGCGGGCATCCGCAATAACAACTGATTGAGCGCCAGCGGCAGCTTCTTGAACTTCAGCAACAATTGCTTTTTTGTCATCAAGATTGATAGCCATTGGCTTTAACTCCTGGTTCACCGGGGTTTATGCCGGTATTTACAATCCCTAGAATACATAATTGTATACTAGGCCATTACGGCGAGGACCAGAATTTAAGGAAAAAATATCTGGGTAATCACCATCTACGTAGGAAATATTAAGTTTTAATCTTCATCGGAATTCCAGAAGGAAAACCTATTCAATAAAAACTCCTACGGTCTTGGACGGGGGTTATATCATTGAATTTAAAAGATTTTCATCTAAAAAACAGCAATATAACTCCTACCAAAATTTAAGGGGCGAAATTATAGATTATAATTTCGCCTTTGTAAAGCTTCAATCAAAAAGCCCTACTTTATCAATATTAAGCTTGCGATAAACTAGCTTGGTTAACGGCTACGCCGGCACCCATAGTAGTTGAAAGAGAAACTTTTTTAAGATATTGACCTTTAGCATTTGCTGGTTTTGCTTTTTTAAGTGCATCTAACAAAAACTCTAGGTTTTCTTGTAACTGTGCAGGTTCGAAATCAGCCTTACCAATAGTAGTATGGATGATACCGTTCTTGTCGTTGCGGTAACGAACTTGACCAGACTTAGCGTTTTTAACAGCGCCAGCTACATCAGGAGTTACAGTACCAACTTTAGGGTTAGGCATTAAACCACGTGGGCCTAAGATTTGACCTAGTTGACCAACAACACGCATAGCGTCTGGAGAAGCGATTACAACATCAAAGTTCATTTCGCCTTTTTTAACTAGCTCAGCTAAATCTTCCATACCAACTACGTCAGCACCAGCTTCTTTAGCTTTTTCTGCATTTGCACCTTGTGTAAATACAGCAACACGTACATCACGGCCCGTACCATTTGGTAATACTGCAGCACCACGAACGTTTTGATCTGATTTACGAGCATCAATACCAAGGTTTACAGCAACATCTACGCTTTCGCGGAATTTTGCTGTAGCAAATTCTTTTAATAAAGCAACTGCTTCAGTGATATCATATTCTTTTGTTACGTCTACTTTTTCACGGATAAGACGAGCGCGTTTTGATAATTTAGCCATTGATTAGTCCTCTACCACTAAACCCATTGAACGAGCAGAGCCCGCAATGGTACGCACTGCAGCTTCTAATGAACCAGCAGTTAAATCAGGTTCTTTTGTCTTAACGATTTCTTCAAGTTGTGCTGTAGTAACAGTACCAACTTTTTCTGTGTTAGGACGACCAGAGCCGCTTTTCACACCAGCAGCTTTTAGAAGTAAATAAGCAGCAGGTGGAGTTTTAGTTTCAAAAGTAAATGAACGGTCATTATATACAGTAATTACTACTGGAACCGGAGCATTTTTCTCTAAAGAATCTGTTTTTGCGTTAAACGCTTTACAGAATTCCATGATGTTAACACCATGTTGACCTAATGCAGGACCAACCGGTGGTGACGGGTTAGCTGCACCAGCAGCTACTTGTAGCTTGATTAAAGCTTGGACTTTTTTAGCCATTTTAAAATACCTTTATTGTGGGTAGTTAACGCAAATTACTGCGAACAGTTTTCGCTTCCCTGTTTACTAAATCGTATTTTAACCTAATTTATTCAAAAAGGCTGATTTAGGCCGCGCTAAAAAAACGCGGCAGCGGATTATATATTAATCAATCACTAAGTTTCAAGTACTTTTCGACGAAGACTAATTAATAAAAACAAAAAACCAAAGACAGAGCTTTGGTTTTTTTATTCATAATTATGTATAAAGAAGCTTAGCTTCCTTTTTCTACCTGACCAAATTCAAGATCAACCGGTGTTGAACGACCGAAAATAAGTACAGATACTTTAATTCTATTCTTCTCATAATCAAGTTCTTCAACAACACCATTAAAGTCTGCAAATGGTCCGTCAATAACACGAATAACTTCGCCTGGTTCAAACAATGTTTTAGGCTTAGGCTTATCAGTATCAACTAAACGCTGTAATATGCGATCCGCTTCTTTTTGAGTTATCGGTGCAGGTCTTTCTTTAGTACCACCAATAAAACCTAATACGCGTGGAACACTTTTAACTAAATGCCATGATTCGTCATCAAGCTCCATGTGAACAAGTACGTAACCAGGAAAGAATTTACGAGAACTCTTACGCTTTTGGCCAGCTCTCATTTCCACTACTTCTTCTGTAGGTACTAGAATCTCACCAAACTTTTCTTGTAGACCATTGATTTCAACATGCTCTACTAATGTTTTTTGAACACGACCTTCATAACCAGAGAAAGCCTGTACAACATACCATCTTAACTTTGGATTTTGATTAACAACTTTTTCTTCTGTCTCTTCGCCTTCGCTACCATCAACAGAATTTTCAATAAAACCTTCAGACATTATAATACCTTCATACCTGTAATTAAGCCGACCGCCCAGAAAAGAACAGAATCTAAACCCCAAAGTAGTAATGACATTAATAATGTAACCACTAAAACAATACCTGTTGTTTGGATAGCTTCTTGGCGTGTTGGCCAAACGACTTTACGAACTTCAGTTCGTGATTCTTTAGCAAATGCAACAGCAGTACGACCCTTTAATGTTTGCATAGCAATTAAACCTGCAACACCCACAGCAACTACAACTCCTACAGCACGTAGTAATACTGATTCTTGACCATAATAATAGTTACCACCAATAGCGGCAATTAATAATAAGACAATAATGCCCCATTTTAAACCGTCTAATGAGTTACTTGGTTGTTCTTCTGTACTTGCATTCATATTTCTATCCGTAATTGTCATCAAATGTGAAACTGTTTAGAAACGCGATTTACGCGAAGCCTTTATCAATATGGCAGGGGTGGAGAGACTCGAACTCCCAACCATCGGTTTTGGAGACCGCTGTTCTACCAATTGGAACTACACCCCTACAATGCATTTAGTATTTAAACGTCTACTAAAGCAATAGTTACACTTATCGGATGAATCTTAGTTTTTTGGGAATTAAGAGATACTCGAGAAGTGAGGCGCTATTATACTCAGTCAATCAGTTTACTCAAGGGATATTTACAAGATAATCGATAGCTGTCCTATATAAAATTAGGCTTTACGTTAAAAAATAACATTAAAATATCTAATTATAAGGGTAACAAATAGCTCATATCTCTTAAATCAATCTTAGTAATTTTCAATTTCTGCAGCTAAACTTACCATCTTAAACCTATAATACTACTTATCATTTACTACAATCCCCACCGTAATAATACGCTGGTCAACCATTTCTCTAACATATAAATGAATATTTTCTAATTGTGCCACAGCATCTATGAAGGGTGCCGTATCAAGGGTTGACTTAATTAGTTGTTCTAATGTCGCTTGCCCTTCCCCCATAATTTCAATACCGTAAGAGTTTCCTATATGGTCAACACAAGTATTCCCTTTAACTTTTAATTCTCTATTCGGTAATTCTTCACTCTCAGTATCAAGTTTTCCTGAAAAAACATAATCAACAAATGCACGTATGCTTGGCTTTAATACGATAAATATTTGATCTTCAGATTGTAGAAGTGTTGACCCTCGTGGTGCAATAACTTTACCTGATCGAGTGATCATCGCCATAACGGCATGCTCAGGAAGGGCTAAATGAGAAATACGTCGGCCTATAGCTGGAGAATTGGAGCCTAACGTATATTCCACAATATCTGCATCTACGTCACCAAGCGCAGTAATCTCTAGTGTTGCTGCAGGAGTTACTGGTGGTGGTAAGGTTAATTTTAGCTTCTTCGCCATCCAAGCTAAACTTGAGCCTTGTAAGGTCGCTGAAATAAGCACAACAAAAAAGACCACATTGAAAATAAGCGATGCACCAGGCAAGCCAAAAATCAAAGGAAATATTGCTAATATTATCGGTACAGAGCCTCGTAATCCAACCCATGAAACCAGCGTAATTTCCCGCATATTAAAGCCAAATAATGCTAGCGTAGGAATAACAGCAAGTGGCCTAGCAACAAATATTAAGACGAAGGCTATCAGTAAACCTTCAAACCATACATCTAACAAAGACGTTGGCGTTATTAATAAGCCTAAAACAACAAACATGGTTATTTGACTTAGCCAGGCTAAACCATCATGGAAGAGAAAAGTACTACGTTGGAAAACAAAACGACTATTGCCGATAACAACACCGGTAATAAATACAGCTAAAAATCCACTACCACCAATATTAGCTGTAATACCAAAAGATAACATACCACAAGCAGCGACTAATACTGGATACAAACCAGCTGAAACTAACTGAATACGATTAATCAATTTAACAGAAAGCCAACCAACAGTCAGTCCTACAACAGCGCCTAGCCCCATTTGAGATATAAACATCAAGAATAAATCTGTACCTGGCTTCATGCCATTAACAAGTACCTCTAACAATCCAACAGTTAAAAATATTGCCATAGGATCGTTTGAAGCACTCTCAATTTCTAATGTTGCTTTTAACTTTTTATTCAGGTGAATACCTGCGTTTCTCAGTAATGAAAATACAGCAGCTGCATCCGTTGAACCAACGATTGCACCAAGTAACATACCTTGAAGTAACGGTATCTCTAAAATATAAGCCGCGGCTAGCCCTGTAACGATACCAGTAATTAATACGCCAAAAGTAGCTAATGCAGAGGCAGGCTTCCAGACACGTTTAACCGCTTTAAAAGGTGTTTGTAACCCACCATCAAACAATATAATAGCTAAGGCTAAGGTGCCTAAGGAATGAGCAGCATCCGCGTTATCAAAGAAAATTCCTCCAGGGCCATCTTCACCTGCTAGCATGCCGACTATTAAAAATAGTACAAGTACAGGTAAGCCTAAGCGAGCAGATAACTTACTCGAAATAATACCAAGTAAAATAAGAACTGCTGATAACAATATTATTTGGTCGATTAAAAACATATTTACTCTCATTAGTAGCCATTAAATAGCTATGATTTATTGTAAAAATTATTAAATATTACATCTAAGAACAACTTTACTGAGCCAATTAATGACATAACTACAGTATTGGTCTTAACAATCAAATTGATAAATGGGTAAAATACATATCCATCAAAAATGAATCTATGCAAAGATAAAAGTAAGACACTAGATTATTTAGATGTTACACAACTTGACTTTGTTTGAGTCATTCATGACTAAGTTGTATTGCTAATTTTCTGAGGAACACTCTAGCTCTACTTTATCAAATATTGTGCCACCATAATATTTTATTTTATTTTATTTTGTTATATCACTTATATAAAAGCGTATAAATCAAATGAAAAATATTAAGGCATTCTTCAAAAAGTATCTTTGGCTACATCTATATTTACAACTTTACAGCTCTAAGTTGCGTCTCACTACGTCCATATATAAGGTATATTTTATCAAAATCAACAAGGTAATATTCCATGTCATTAGTTGCCAATAGTTAAGCTATAAATCTGTTAGCTATAAAAAAAATAAGGTAAGTAGTAATAAAGATACAATCATTAGAATGTGACGATAAGACAATTAATAGCGGCATATAGTAATCCATTATATTGGCATTTCATTTGCCTTTAAGACATTGAGGCCAGCTTATGATGAGAGTTATACCCGTTTTATTAATTAAGTGAACAATCTTATACGTAGAAAAAATGGCCAAATTCAAGGTGTCTATTTAACAACACGTTGTACTAATTATTAAATAAATAAAAACAAAAAAGGCCGCAGAAGCGACCTTTTTTATTCATTAACCTTTTGTGTTCGCTAACCAACAGGTTAACTACAATAAAG